>CAZCKD010000115.1:0-10731 GCA_964498925.1 uncultured Granulosicoccaceae bacterium | reverse complement strand
CCGTTTAAGCTCATCCACTTGTTGTGCAGGAAGCGCTTGACCAGGTAACGCAGCACCTATTGGCGCGGGATCGCCAAGCGCCACGTCAACAAATGAGAGCAAAGTTGCCCGCGAGGCTCCCCATTGCACATGATTAACGCGCGCGATCAATCTAACAAGACGACCCGTTCTGGATCGGGCAAGTAAATTCACTCGCTGGTGAGAACCGGAGATGGATAAATCTGAAACGACTTTATCCAGCGCCTCACGATGTTCCGGGTCGCTGAAAATATCCGAGACACGGCCACCATCGATGAGAGATTGAGCACTGGGATGACCCAGAACGCGAGCAGCGTTGTCATTTGCGAACAATATCGATTCGCGGGCGATAATCATACTGCCTTGCAGACCATCATTGACTAGCGTTTGGTAATCGATTGAGACAGCCGATTTAGGCGCATTAATGGCTGGCCCACCCAACAGACGGATATCGACACCGCGTACACGATTATCGTCACCCACAACCGGGGTTCGAACAATCATGGCATGACGGGAGTCGAGTGGATCCAATCCCAGGTTGATGGTGCTGATGTCCGCTTCACCTGCGAATATCGTCCGACTGTCCAACGCCATCTGTTCGCGCGCGACGTCACTGGGAAACAAATCGAAATCGGTTTTACCAATGACATCATCGGCACTGAGGCAGCCAATAGATTGAGCGAACGCAGTTGAGCATGCACGATAAATTAATCGCTCATCTTTAAGCGCAACCCGATCACTGGATTGGCCTAGAACACCCGTACGGCTCAGCATATCCGTAACGCCGGATGGCTCATTCCGAACTGGCTCATCTTGAACTTGCGGCGAGACATGACTGAGTCGTTCATCACTCACAATAAGGGGTGACCCTATTATAGTTCAGTTCACAGATAACCATTAGCGCAGAAGTGCACTATTTGACTATGCTGGATCGTTACCGGAAACATCAAAACGCGCAGCCATTCATACTTTATAAATAGCCACCCCGTTTATTATAGATTACGCCGGTACTGACCTCCAACTTCAAATAGAACATCAGTGAGCTGGCCGAGGGTGCACGATTCCGCGGCATCCATCAAAGCAGCAAATACGTTCTCATTGCGAATGGCCGCTGCTCGGACATCTGCCAGTGCCTGAGGCGCAAGCTCACTGTGGCGACTCTGAAAATCGTGCAACCGGTCGATTTGATCATTCTTTTCCGCATCATCGGAACGCGCAAGCTCAATGTCGAATGGTGCATCACCTTCCGGATTCCTGAACATGTTGACGCCGACGATAGGCAGACTGCCATCATGTTTTTTGTGCTCATAAAGCATGGACTCATCTTGAATTTTGCCGCGCTGATAGCCGGTTTCCATGGCCCCGAGGACTCCGCCTCTATCTGAAAGCCTGTCAAATTCGGCTAAAACTGCCTGCTCTACGAGGTCTGTGAGTTCCTCAACGATAAAGCTACCTTGGTTAGGATTTTCGTTGAACGCCAGTCCCCACTCTCTATTTATGACTAGTTGAATCGCCATTGCACGCCGAACTGACTCGTCCGTCGGAGTCGTTATCGCTTCATCGTAGGCATTCGTGTGCAAAGAATTACAATTGTCGTAAACAGCGATTAATGCCTGAAGAGTCGTGCGAATATCATTAAAGGCCATCTCCTGAGCATGCAGTGACCGTCCGGACGTCTGGATGTGATACTTCAATTTCTGGCTACGCTCGGTGGCGCCATAGCGCTCTTTCATGGCAATGGCCCATATTCTTCTGGCGACGCGACCCAGCACCGTGTATTCCGGATCCATTCCATTGCTGAAAAAGAAGGAAAGGTTTGGCGCAAAGTCGTCTATCGACATGCCCCGAGCCAAATAGCTCTCTACATACGTAAAGCCATTGGAAAGGGTCAACGCGAGCTGAGTAATTGGATTGGCACCCGCCTCCGCTATGTGATAACCGGAAATCGATACAGAGTAAAAATTGCCAACGTTGTTCTGGACGAACCATTCCTGAATGTCAGCCATCATCTTCAAGCTGAATTCTGTTGAGAAAATACAGGTATTTTGTCCCTGGTCTTCCTTGAGAATGTCCGCTTGCACCGTTCCGCGAACACGACTGAATGTATCCATGCGCAGTTGTTGATACTCGCCATCGTTCGGCTCTCTATTGTTCTCAGCCACAAAAGCATCACGTTGCTGGCGAACTGCAGTAACAAAATAAAATGCAAGAATGGTCGGTGCCGGACCATTAATCGTCATAGAGACCGATGTGGCCGGATCACACAAATCAAAACCATCATAGAGCAGCTGCATATCTTCAACGGTTGCGATCGATACCCCTGAATTACCGACTTTTCCGTAAATATCAGGCCGTGTCGCTGGATCATTGCCGTAAAGCGTTACCGAATCAAAGGCTGTCGAAAGGCGCTTCGCCTTGGAATGCTGAGATAAAGCCTTGAACCGTTTGTTAGTGCGTAGCGGCCCTCCCTCACCGGCAAACATGCGAGTCGGGTCTTCACCACTTCGTTTGAACGGAAAAACACCTGCCGTATAGGGGAATCGTCCGGGTAGATTCTCTCGGCGGATCCACGACAGTAGATCACCGTGATCAGAATATTTTGGTAAAGACACCTTAGAGATCCGCGTGCCCGATAGCGTCTCTATTTGAGTTGCCGTTCGAATTTCTTTACCTCTTACCGAACTTACCCATTCATCTTGAGAGAATGCTTCGACAAGCTTTGGCCATTCAGCCAGCAGTTTTGCATTGTCCGTACTCAGCGCATCTTGTCGCGCTGCTAGTAACAGCTCAATTGCTGAGCTCTCAGTAGAAGAGCTATTAGTTGCACTTTCTGATTGGTGATGTTCGGATAACAAGGCCGCGGTCGATCGCAGATGCTGTAGTTCGCGGGCAATGTTGGCTTGTTTCTCGGTCTGGGCGTGAAACTCCCTGACTTCCTCTGCGATTTCTGCCAAATAGCGCTGTGCCGAAGAAGGAATAATAGTGGATTGCCGTGTGCTGGCTGTGACATCGACCGTTGGCAGAGCACCTGCATCGAGTTGCAAACCCAACGCTCTCAAGCCGTTGGCCAACGCTTGATACAGAGCAGTGACGCCGTCATCATTGAAGCGCGCCGCTATAGTGCCGAACACCGGCATATTATCGGGAGATTGATCAAACGCTTCCCGGTTGCGCTGCACCTGCTTTCGAACATCACGCAGTGCATCCAGCCCACCTTTTCGCTCAAGCTTATTAATAGCCACAATGTCGGCAAAATCGAGCATGTCGATTTTTTCCAGCTGACTGGCGGCACCAAACTCCGGCGTCATAACATATAGCGATAGATCGCTGATATCGACAATGCCTGCATCACCTTGACCAATGCCGGGCGTTTCCACGATGACTAAGTCAACACCCGAAAGCCTGCAGGCGGCAATCATGTCGTTTAACGATGAGGGTACTTCGCCGCTGGCATCACGCGTGGCGATAGAACGCATAAATATTTTTGGATGCTCGATAGCATTCATGCGAATGCGGTCGCCCAGCAAAGCACCACCGGTTTTTCGTCGTGTCGGATCAATAGCCAGCAATGCAATTGATACTGCATCTGACTGATCCAATCGTATTCTTCTAATCAGTTCATCGGTGACCGATGATTTACCTGACCCACCCGTGCCAGTGATGCCTAAAACAGGTGCCTTATGACTGAGCTTATCAACCTGCGTGTGCAATCGCGCTGATGCTGAAGACGAAAGCTCCGCATTTTCGATGCTCGAAATGAGTTTTGCTAAAGGACGATGTGCCGCTGCACCGAAGGCGTCTAAAGACGGCAGAAACAATTCGTTTTTAACGAGATCGTTTTGATGACTGGCCCCAGCTTCTAGAGTGCGCGCGCGGGTGTAATCAATCATGTGATCAATCATCCCCTGCAGGCCCATCGTCTGGCCATCCTCAGGCGAGTAGATCCGGGCTACACCATAGTCATGCAATTCCGCAATTTCTTCAGGAATGATGACGCCACCGCCGCCGCCAAAGACCTGAATAGAATCAGCGCCACTCTCTTTGAGGCAATCGATCATGTAACGGAAATATTCTACATGGCCGCCTTGATAAGAACTGATAGCGATGCCTTGCGCATCTTCCTGGATAGCGGCAGACACAATTTCAGCCACCGAGCGATTATGTCCCAGATGAATCACCTCAACGCCAGACGCCTGCAGCATGCGACGCATGATGTTAATTGAGGCATCGTGTCCATCGAAAAGGCTGGCCGCCGTAACGAATCGTAATGGCGTTACCGCGTTTTCAGGTAATGAAGAAGCAGCTACTTGGGACATAGTGAGTTATCCGGCGAGGCAAATCCAAAATATAAGAGTGCCTAGTCTTGACGTTTACGTCAACGTCAATCTACTCTATAAGCATGAAGAAGTCCGAAATTGACGTCGAACCTGTCTTTACTATCACTGATTTAGCACAGGAACTTGATCTGACAACCCGTACTATTCGTTTCTACGAAGATAGAGGCCTGCTCCGGCCTGCGAGACGCGGGCAACAACGGGTTTACTCTAAAGCGGATAGAACTCGATTAAAGTTGGTGCTTAGAGGGAAACGCCTTGGGTGGCCGCTGGACGACATCCGGGGGATGATCGAACTCTACGACACGCCAGACGGTGAACGTAAACAGCTGGAAGTCATGTTGGATAGAATCGAACAGAGTCGTGCCACGCTTATTCAACAACGTGAAGACATCGAGTTGGCTTTGAGTGAATTTGACGATATCGAAGCCCGATGCAAGTCGCAACTAGCGACATGTACCTAACAATACTCTGGAGATTGGCAAAATGATTAACACCAACGAAGACCCCGTTGTCATTGTCGATGGCGCTAGAACGCCGATGGGTAGTTTTCAGGGCGAGTTGTCTTCAGCAACAGCACCGGAACTCGGTGCCACTAGCATCAAAGCAGCACTTCATCGTGCAGGCGTTGATGGCAAGGATGTAGAAGAGGTCATCATGGGATGCGTGTTACCGGCCGGGCTCAAACAGGCACCTGCCAGACAGGCATCCCTGGCAGCAGGTATTCCTGAAGCAGCTGGCTGCACAACGATCAACAAAATGTGTGGTTCCGGCATGAAGGCCGTCATGCTTGCTCACGATCTCATAACTGCCGGTAGTAACGATGTCATGGTGGCCGGTGGATTGGAAAGTATGAGTAATGCGCCTTACATTTTGCCGAAGGTTCGCGATGGCTTACGCATGGGGCATGGCGAGGTCAAAGATCATATGTTTCTAGACGGTTTGGAAGATGCGTACGAACCGGGAAAATTGATGGGCCACTTTGCAGATCAAACGGCAACGCACTATCAATTCACTCGTGAGTCTCAAGATACCTTCGCTATTAACTCTTTAAAAAGAGCCCAGGAAGCCATTACATCCGGTGCATTCGCGGCTGAAATAGAACCTGTCACTGTAAAGACGCGCAAAGGCGAGCACATTGTCGATACTGACGAACAACCCCCCAAGGCGAATCTTGAAAAAATTCCTCAGCTCAGACCTGCATTTTCTCCAGAGGGCACAGTGACAGCAGCCAACGCCAGTTCGATCTCTGATGGTGCTGCGGCTTTAGTCATGATGCGACAATCAGAAGCAGAAAAACGGGGACTCAAACCTCGCGCAAAAATTCTTGCGCATAGCAGTTTTGCTCAGGCACCCGCCTGGTTTACTACAGCACCTATTTTTGCCATAGAAAAATTGCTAAAGAAAATTGAGAAAACGGCAAACGATATAGATCTTTTCGAAATCAACGAAGCCTTTGCTGTCGTCACGATGGCCGCAATAAAAGAGCTCGGATTAGATGATTCACGCGTCAACGTCTATGGCGGCGCCTGCGCACTGGGCCACCCCGTTGGAGCATCCGGTGCAAGGATCATGGTGACACTGATGAATGCGCTTGAAAGACACGATAAAGACATGGGAATCGCATCATTGTGTATTGGCGGTGGTGAGGCTACGGCTGTTGCTATAGAGCGAATTCGATAGTGATGTCACTGACAGAAGAACAACGATTAATTCGCGATACAGCGCGTGATTTTGCACGCACTGTGCTCGAACCCAATGCCGCGCAAAACGATGTCGAGTCACGGTTCCCGGCAGACGCTATCCGCCAGATGGGCCAGCTTGGTTTCATGGGTATGCTGGTGCCGGAAAACCTCGGTGGATCCAACACTGATAATATTTCCTACGCGCTAGCCCTAGAAGAAATTGCCGCTGGCGAAGGTGCAACGTCAACCATCATGAGTGTGCACAACTCTGTTGGCTGTATGCCGTTATTAAAGTTTGGAGACTCGCATCAGCAAGAGCGATACCTACCAGCCATGGCCCAAGGGGAAAAGTTAGCAGCTTTCTGTTTAACTGAACCCGATGCTGGCTCAGATGCTTCCGCCATCCGATGCAGTGCAGCACGCGAAGGTGAGCACTATGTACTTAACGGCACCAAACAGTTTATTACCAGTGGTAAAAACGCTGATGTTGCCATCGTCTTTGCGCGTACTGAAGAAGGTAAACAAGGCATCACAGCTTTTATTGTTGACACACAAGAACCTGGATACATCGTTAGTCGGGTAGAAGATAAGTTAGGTCAAAAAGCATCCGACACCTGCCAGATCACCTTGGACAATTGCAAAGTCCCTGTCGAAAATCGCCTGGGTGAGGAAGGCCAAGGCTACCGTATCGCGCTATCCAATTTAGAAGGCGGCCGCATTGGTATTGCTGCACAATCTGTTGGCATGGCACGACGAGCCTATGAGTTAGCATTAGCGTTTTCGCAAGAACGCAAAGCATTCGGCAAAGCTATTCTCGATCATCAAGCCATCGCGTTTATGCTGGCCGACATGGCCACACAACTGGATGCCGCCCGCTTGCTGATACACCGTGCGGCTGCCCTGCGAGATGCTGGCGCGCCGTGTTTAGTGGAAGCCTCTATGGCAAAGCTATTTGCCAGCGAGATGGCCGAAAAAGTGTGTTCGTCAGCCCTACAAATACACGGTGGTTACGGCTACTTACAAGATTATGCCGTCGAACGTATCGCGCGAGATGTGCGAGTATGTCAGCTATACGAAGGCACTTCAGAAATACAACGTCTGGTTATAAGCCGAGCACTTCCGACTCGCCACGATTAAAATCCAGCGCATCACACACCCTGAGAATCCCATGTCAAACGTCATAGACTTTTACTTCGACTTTTCATCCCCTTACGGATACCTGGCCAGTAAACGCATTGAATCCATCGCCGAAGAGAATAACTGCTCTGTTCAATGGCACCCTATTTTGCTCGGCGCTGTATTTAAAGTAACCGGACAGGCACCCATTGTCGAAGCGCCCATGAAAGGCGATTACGCCATTATGGATTTCACTCGCGCTGCGCGGGAGCATAAGATGGAATACAAACACCCGGAGGTGTTTCCTATTGGCGCCGTTGCCGCATGCCGGGCAGCACTCTGGCTGCGCGACAATCAAGATGACGCATTGCAACAAAAAACTAGCGCCTTTATACACGCCGTATTTCGCGCCTACTATGTAGAAGAAAAAGACATTACAAAACCAGAAAGCATAGGCGACATTGCCGCAGCCTTAGATATTGATAAAGAAACCTTGCAACAGGCATTGGCCGATCAATCGGTTAAAGATGCATTACGACAGGAAGTTGAAAGCGCCATTGCTGAAGGCATCTTCGGCTCTCCTATGATGGTCTACAACGGTGAAAAATTTTGGGGGAACGACCGTTTAGAACAATTGGAACGCTGGCTAAAGAGCGGTGGATGGTAGCCATGGCAACTTCAGATAGCGCTCAGGAAAAAGCCAGGAAGCTATCCTTGCTTGGCATTATTCTCCAAGCATTGCACCCGCTCTTCGGCATCACTGCCACCATTGGATTTCTCATTGCTATAAAGTCTGTGAAATCTACTGAAGGCACCCTCTATCAGTCGCATTTAAAATGGCAGATAGTAACCTTCTGGATTGGGTTTGTCGCTTACACGGTGACATTCTTCCTGTGGGGTAAATTGGGAATAACGTGGCCCATTATTTTGGTATTTTTATTCGTGGCCTATCGGATTGCTACCAACATAAAACACTGGTTTCAAAAACAAGCTATTGAGCGACCTATCTGAGTATGGAATTTTTACAGATCGAGACAGATGTCCGCGGTGTCACAACCCTAACGCTTAACCGAGCCGAAAATTACAACGCACTCAACAGAGCATTTCTCGATGAGTTAACGCAGTGTGTTGAGCAGTTAACGGAAGAGACCCGTGTTCTGGTCATCCGAGCCGTTGGTAAGCATTTTTGCGCAGGGGCTGATATCAATTGGATGAAAGACTCGGTCAATCTGAGTAACGAAGAGAATATCGAAGATGCCATGGCATTCTCCAATATGCTGAATGCCATCAATTCATTTCCGCGAGCAACTGTTGCTCGAATTCACGGAGCGGCCTTAGGTGGAGGTACCGGATTAGCGTGTTGTTGCGACATCGTGATCGCTAGCGATTCCGCCCGATTCGCTTTTTCAGAAGTAAAACTCGGCATTATTCCAGCAACGATCAGCCCCTACTCCATAGCGGCTATCGGCCCGCGCGCCGCGCGTCGATACTTCCTGACCGGTGAACAGATCAATGCATCAGACGCACGCCGATTAGGCCTGGTGCATGAGGTTTGTACAGAGGCAGAACTTGATGAGCAAGTAGAAAAGCAACTTAAGGCGCTACTCTCTGCAAGTTCCAAAGCTCAAAGTGCCGCAAAGGAACTCATCAGAGATGTTGCCTCACGAAATATCGATCTTAGTCTACGTGAAGGTTTAGCCAGTCGCCTTGCTGATATTCGGGCGACACCGGATGCTCAGGAAGGCTTAGGTGCGTTTCTCGAAAAACGACCAGCCAATTGGAACGTGGATTAACTAAGGACGCACCACCTGATCGAAACACATACCTGCCTTGTCATCAGAATAACCAGCATCTGCAAAGATGGTCTGCGGGCAAGACTCGATTGAACTGTTATTCAAGTCATCTGGATGAATCATCTCGGGCAATGGCAATAAACATTGCTTGACCGCTTCATCAGCCAAAATAAGGCATTCCTTGCTGGTAAAGCCCATGCAGCTAGCAAACGCTTCGGAATTACAAAGAACATCAAACTGGTTTTGAGCCATATTAACCAGAAAACCACGCGGGATTCTCTCGTCTGTCTGCGCTGAAACACTGCCCATCCAGATAACAGCCGAGAGGCTAACTAACGCGGTGAGTGTCTTTCTGAATCCGTTTAAATTCATGATGTCTTTGTCCTAGGTATGAGGGACTTTAAAGGTATGGTCACAGTTTAACCGCGTTTGTCGATACAGACCGCTCGTACTGGCTAATCTTCCAAGCAGACATTAAATCTGAGCGATAAGACACGAAAAAACGTGTTGATAACGTCTCCAAAACTTAGGAATCGTCAGGTTTGTCATTCGGGTATGATCTTCCAACCACGGTAGTTATAAACCCCTCAAGAACCTACCACTCACTATTTTAGATCCGCACCCTATGCCTTTGAACGACAAGCACTACTGGATTTTCGATATGGACGGCACATTGACTCTGGCCATGCATGACTTCGATGCTATGCGAGCAGAGCTTTCATTACCCCCGGGTATGCCCATACTGGAGGCGCTTGCCGCCATGGATGCGCAGACGGCTGCGTTAAAACACAAAGAACTCGATGCCATGGAACTGCGTATGGCAGCAGATGCAAAACCGCAACCTGGAGCTGCTGAATTACTGGACGTATTAACCGCGCGTGGAGATAAAGTTGGAATACTTACACGCAACGGTAAGGAGATTGCGGAAGTGACTCTAGCCGCCTGTGGCTTAGATCACTACTTTGAAACCAACGATGTCGTCAGCCGTGATTGTTGTGCGCCAAAGCCTGACCCGGCTGGCATCCATTTATTACTTGAGCGATGGGGTGCAACTGCAGACAACACGGTTATGGTCGGTGACTATCACTTCGATATGCAAGCAGGTCATTTAGCAGGAACCACGAGCGTGCATTTGGACGTGACAGAAACCTACCAGTGGCCGGAGGTAACTGACGTCGCAGTGAGTTCACTGCAAGAACTACAAAAACACCTGAAGTAACTCTAGCGTGCGGCTAACCGAATTCAGTTCTTAGCGTATCTGCGCGTAATCAGTCGGGCGGATACCATGAAGAGCAACGCCAAAAACATCAGATGAACACTGCCCCCGCCACGGCGCACAGCACCCGTCGACGCATTAGCGGCAACACTCCATTCTGAAGCAAAATTTGTCGCGTCCAATATGGAAACTGCGACTTCTCGCCTGGACGCCGCACTGCCGGAAAGACACAGATCTGTCGATATGCTGAGATCTGCTAAGCACACATCCAAGGCATGTTGGCCTTCGCGTATCAGTTGAAGACTTGAATCAGCACCACAGGTAAATTCCTGTCTCAGGCCTACGATGGGAGAGACTTCCTGATCAACCGCCAGTAGTTCCCGTCCAGCCAGTGCATCACATAAACGAGCGGACTGCCGAGGCTCAACTAAATCATCCTGCATTCCCTGAACCATCATCATCGGCGCAACGTTGAGTCCGCCTTCGACAATCCGAATGGGGAAACTGTTCTCTGGAATGGGCGATGCGTTAAGGTCAGCCTCTTCGGCAGACACGCCAATGACTCTATC
>CAZCKD010000114.1:0-10813 GCA_964498925.1 uncultured Granulosicoccaceae bacterium | reverse complement strand
CAATGACTGCTCCTCAAGCACTTTGAGGAGACAACGACCCACCACGTAAACGCTTTACCACATAAACGCTTTATATGAATCAAACAACGACTAAGATGCTGTTAGCAAAAATAGCACGCTAGACAGTTACCACTTACTCGAACTTGCGGCTTCCCAATCACCCCACCAATCTTCTGGTATGCAGGTTTCGTCCAGCAGACAGTTTGCATTAAGCGTAGGAAAAAGTTGCGCATAGTTTTTAATATCGGTGCCGTGGACACGGTGATTGATATGTTTGGGTTCAAGCTCTTCCAAACTCTCCAGACCGGCAGCAGCCAGAAGTTCCATGAGATTCTCGATAGTCGCGCTATGGAAATTAGCCACACGTTGCGCTTTATCACTCACCACTAATCCTGCTGCTCGCGCTCTGTTCTGAGTGGCGATGCCTGTGGGGCAATGATCTGTATTACAGCTGCGAGCTTGAATGCATCCCAGTGCCATCATCATGCCTCGCGCTGAATTCACCGTATCAGCACCCAACGCTATAGCTCGGACAACATGAAAGGCCGAAAATATTTTGCCTGACGCAATGATTCGAACCTTATCTCTTATACCAATACCGATAAGCGCTCGATTAACGAAAATCAATGCATCCCGCAATGGCGTTCCGACTGAATTGGTCATCTCTGTAGGTGCCGCACCTGTACCACCCTCTCCCCCATCAACCGTAAAAAAATCGGGTGTCTTGCCGGTTTCTATAATGGCTTTACAGATGGCTAGGAATTCATCACGACGACCGATACACAACTTAATACCAACCGGCTTGCCACCGGATAGCTCACGCAGCGTCTCGACAAAATCCAGCAATTCCAAAGGGGTTGAAAAGGCAGAGTGCGCCGGAGGAGAAATGACATCCTTACCCATCGGTACTTTACGAATCTCGGCTATCTCTTCGGTCAATTTTGCTGCCGGCAATATGCCACCATGACCAGGCTTCGCACCTTGCGACAATTTGATTTCGATCATCTTGACGATATCTAACTGCGCAGATTCCTTAAACTGAGTCGGGTTGAATTTTCCATCGTCAGTACGGCAACCGAAATAGCCGGTACCAATCTGCCAGACAATATCACCGCCCTGCTTATGGTACGGGCTCAAGCTGCCTTCACCCGTGTTGTGGGAGAAGCCGCCTATCTTCGCACCTGTGTTGAGTGCTTTTATCGCGTTGCTACTGAGTGATCCATAGCTCATGGCAGATATATTCAAAGGCGATGCATCGTATGGCTTTGCACAACGATCAGCGCCGAATCTGACTCGAGGGTTCAGATTAGTGGCATGCAACGGGACAAGAGAATGGTTTATCCATTCGTATCCATCTCGATTGACATCAAAGATGGTTCCGAAGGGACGTGAATCTCTATCACCTTTAGCACGCTGATACACGAGAGATCTAAACTCCCTCGGAATGGGCGTGCCGCTGGTGTCTGATTCAACAAAATACTGCTGTATTTCAGGCCTTACTGACTCCAGCATATAGCGGAACCGACCTAGAAACGGATACAGGCGCCGGATCGTCTGTTTGGTTTGATACATGTCAAACACGCCCAAACCAATAATGGGCAGCACGACAACAAACAACCACAAAATGGGTGACCATAGTGTGGATAAGGCAAGTATCAGGATGGGTGTTGCGACAGCGAAAAACACGAAGTAATGACGCATTAACATTCCAACAAACCCTCAGTTAAATTAGGATAAAACCCAGTCAGTTTTGCAGCACTTGCCACCGGCAAATGTTCATCCATTTGAACCGGTTTGTAAACACTGAGCGCACTTCGTAAGGTTTTGGAAAACAGCACGCAACCTGCAATGATCCTATTTAGGTGCGCTTAGACTTCCGGCCTCATATGAGGAAATAGAATAACGTCCCGGATACTTGGCGATGCCGTCAATAGCATCACCAGGCGATCAATGCCGATGCCCTCACCCGCTGTAGGAGGCATGCCATATTCCAAAGCGCGGACATAATCCGCATCGTAGTGCATAGCCTCTTCATCGCCAGCGTCTTTGTCCGCAACCTGAGCCTGAAATCGCTCTGCCTGATCTTCTGCATCGTTTAATTCAGAAAAACCGTTGGCAATTTCGCGCCCGCCCACAAACAGTTCAAAGCGATCTGTCACGTGTGGGTCGTCATCATTGCGTCGAGACAATGGCGACACCTCGGTGGGATAGAGTGTAATGAAGGTCGGATCCATCAAATTCTCTTCTACCGTGGCTTCAAAGATCTCTGTTTGAATTTTCCCCAGGCCCCAGGACGGCTTCACGTCAATATGCAGCTTTTTGGCGATTGCAGTGGCCCCGCCCAAATCAGCCAACTCTTCTGAATTAACACCAGGATTGTGAGCAAGGATAGAATCAAACAAACTCAATCTTGTGAAAGACTTTTCGAAATCGAATTCTCGATCTCCATTTTCAGACAATATCTTAAGCGTACCGACGACATCTTTCGCCAAGCCTCTGAATAAATCTTCCGTTAAATTCATCAAGTCGCGATAGTCCGCATAAGCCCAGTAAAATTCGAGCATCGTAAATTCAGGATTGTGTCTCGTGCTGAGTCCTTCATTACGGAAATTGCGGTTGATTTCAAATACCCGGTCGAAACCACCAACCACCAGGCGTTTCAAATAGAGCTCTGGTGCTATTCGCAAATACAGATCGATGTCTAGCGCATTGTGATGCGTAACAAACGGTTTAGCTGCGGCGCCCCCGGGAATCACTTGCATCATCGGGGTTTCCACTTCAAGAAACTCTTTTTCCATAAAAAAGTTTCGGATGTAGGCAATGACCTGTGAACGCAAACGAAAGGTTCGTCTTGTTTCGTCACTGGTCATCAAATCAACGTAGCGCTGACGATAACGCGTTTCCTGATCGCTTAGCCCATGAAACTTTTCCGGAAGCGGACGGAGCGATTTCGTTAATAGTTCAAGCGATTGAACTTTAATGGACAGTTCGCCGGTTTTAGTGATGAACAAAATACCGCTGACACCTAGAATATCGCCGACATCCAGGTTCTTGAAAGTGTCGTAGGTTTCTTCACCCAGTGTGCCTTGATGAAAAAACAATTGGATAGATCCACTGACGTCCTGTAAATCGGCAAAACTGGCTTTGCCCATGATTCGACGAAACATCATACGGCCACCGACACTGACCGAGATATTATCGGCCGCTACGTCGTCCTTCTCTCGCCCGTCATGATCCTTATGTAGATCCGCAGCAATATGCGTCGGTCTAAACGTGTTAGGAAATGCATTGCCTTTTTCACGCATCTGATCGAGCTTGGCGCGGCGTTGCTGTATCAGTTGATTGTCGTCGTCAGTCATGTAATTCAGTTTTTTAGTTATGCGCAGGTGATAGAAAAACTATCTACAGACCCGCTTTAAGGCTTTCTGTCAGGAAGGCAGTAATATCACCATCCAACACAGCTTGTGTATTGCTTGTTTCGAGGCTGGTTCGTAGATCTTTAATACGGGATTGATCCAGAACGTAGGAACGAATCTGACTACCCCATCCAATATCCGACTTACCTTCCTCAACGACCTGTTGATCACCTTGCCGTCGTTGCAACTCGGCTTCATACAGCTTCGATTTGAGCTGTTTCATCGCAGTCGCTTTGTTCTTGTGCTGCGATCGGTCGTTCTGACACTGAACCACAATACCGCTGGGTTCATGCGTAATTCGTACAGCCGATTCGGTTCTGTTAACGTGCTGCCCGCCCGCACCTGACGCCCGGTACACATCGATACGTAAATCAGCCGGGTTAATATCAATGTCAATGTTGTCATCAACCTCTGGCGAGACAAACACCGCAGCAAATGAGGTATGACGTCGATTACCTGAATCGAAAGGGCTTTTACGCACGAGACGATGAACGCCTGTTTCTGTTCGGAGCCAACCAAATGCGTGGTCACCTTCAAAGCGAATGGTCGCAGATTTTATTCCAGCGACATCTCCGGGAGACACTTCTATCAATTCGGTTTTGAAATCTTGCTGCTCACCCCAGCGTAAGTACATTCGCAGCAACATCTCTGCCCAGTCCTGTGCTTCCGTTCCCCCACTGCCCGATTGAATATCCAGAAACGCAGGTGCAGGATCAGACTCACCTGAAAACATACGGCGAAATTCCAGTAAAGCCACCCGCTTTTCTAAACTGGCTAGATCGGCGGCAACCGCATCAACGGTATCTTCGTCATCCTCTTCTCGTGCCATGTCGAGCAGGTCGCTGGCATCAACCAGCCCAGAATCCAGGGCATCCAAAACGTCGATAGTTTCTTGCAGTGTTGCTCTGCGCTGACCCAGCTTTTGTGCCTTTTCCGGATCATTCCAGACGGCAGGATCTTCCAGTTCTCTGAGAACTTCTTCCAGTTCCTCTTTTTTTACATCGTAGTCAAAGATACCCCCGGAGGGTATCGGCACGCTGCCTGAGATCCTCTATGTGGGTAAGGAAAGGATTGATTTCGATCATGAGATTGTCGGAGTCGTGGAGTTACTAAAAGCAGCGCCAAGTTTACCGCAAAGCGGCCTGCTCTAGATGAATGACACGCAACTGCACGGATTGTCTGTCCCGCCATGTATTTGCATCTAGAGAATAGACCGCAAATACCGGTTTTTGGGAGTCCAATGCCAATGCGCAATTAAACGCAATGGCATCTATTGGGCGAGCATCATTCTCAGCCCAACTTTTAAGAAGCAGTTTTAAATGCCCGTTACCCACAATTTTGTGTTGCTGCACTTGGAAGAAATCAGAATAAACAGGGGCCTCGAAGGCCTGCCCCCAGGGCATCAAATGAGCCATCGCCAATGCATTTTCCAGCGTTCTGTCCGTCGATTTTAACGACCCGTCTGTTACGTACTCTTTTATAGGGAGGACATTATCACTAACGTCACGCACCGCTTGCTCGAAGGATTGCTCGAAGTCTTTGAGCTTATCCTTTCGCAAGGTTAAACCCGCAGCCATAGCGTGACCGCCAAACTTATGAATCATGTTCGGATGGCGGGTTGCGACCAGTTGCAGAACATCCCTGACATGGACGCCTGAAATACTCCGCGCGGAGCCTTTTATAAATTCATCGTCGTCACCGGTAAAAACAACAACCGGACGGTGCACATTCTCTTTAATGCGCCCTGCCAGTATTCCGATGACACCCTGATGCCATTGTTCGTCAAACAAACACAGAGAAAATCGCTGAGTTGCATCTATATCGTCAAAAGAGAGATTGTCCAATTGCTCATTGGCCGATTGGCGCATGGAACTCTCTATGGAACGTCGCTCCTCGTTGAGCGAATTTAACTGACCACTCAAATCGAGGGCCACTGAGGGGTCATCGGTCAACAAACACTCGATGCCCACACTCATATTGTCCAAGCGTCCAGCTGCGTTAAGTCGAGGGCCGATACCGAAACCTATATCTTGAGTAGACATCTTGGCAGCATCTCGGCCGGCTGCCTTTAACAAGGCTTGTATGCCCGGTCGAGTTTTACCCGCTCTTATACGACGAAGCCCCTGCTCAACCAAAATGCGATTCGTTTCGTCCAAAGGGACGACATCGGCTACCGTACCAACAGCAACAAGATCGAGAAGACTCGCAATAGACGCATCGGCTCGCTCACTTGACTGTTTCATCAACGCAGCTCTCAACGCAATCAGGGTGTAAAACATCACACCCACGCCGGCTAAATGGGTCGATGGAAATTCGGAGTCCACTAGATTCGGATTAACAATAGCGATAGCATCAGGCAGATCATCGGGTGGCAAATGATGATCTGTCACGATGACATCGACCCCCAAAGCGCGAGCACGATCGACCCCGTCCACTGACGCCACGCCATTATCTACCGTGAGAATAAGTGATGGTTGAAAACGCTCCTGAGCGACATCGACAATATCGGGTGATAAACCATAACCGTGCTCAAATCGATTCGGCACCAGATAATCCAATTGTTTAAACCCCAGCATGGACAAACCCAACATCGCTACTGCGGTGCTGGTCGCGCCATCGCAGTCATAGTCCCCAACGATAAGAAGACGCTCTGAATTTTCCAATGCCTTAAGCAGGCGGGTGACCGCCTTTTCTATATCGGGCAGGAGATCGGGACGTGGCAAGCCGGCAAGCGCAAGGTCGAGCTGATCTGGGTGTTCAATACCCCGAGCCGCCAACACACGATGAATCACCGGATTGTGATGCAAAGGTTCTTTCAACTCAGGTACGGTTCGCTCGCTCAGCGTCACCGTCAAAGGTTCAAAAAGGTTATCCACGATGGACTAAGTGCATTAGATCTTTAATCATCGGCTTTAACCCGGACGAAAACCGGAGCCAAGATGACGCAGCCATTGCTTGAACCTGCCCCCTGAACCCTCTAAAGACACCTGAGCATCAGCGTCTAGCTCACCTATATCGCCATCTTCATTCATTATTGAAAGCTGTAGTTTCTGATCTTTTCGCTGCCGTGCGCATACCGGTAAAAGCCAATTTCTATCAATATCGCGTACTAGTTGTTGCGCTAAAGACTCATCATTAGAAAATACAGCTTGCGCAATTCGGGTGTCCACAACAATGGTATGGCCCACAGCGTCCGGATCAAACGCATCGAAATGTCTGTAGCTTAAGCCTAGGTACTGACATACTGATTCCGTGTAATCGTCATTACCGAAAACGACCGGTTGGCTCGTCTCATCGTGTTCGGTTATTTTGGGCAAAGAGTGCTGCAGATTTCCGCTACCCCAAAGCCAAAGGCTGTTAATCGATAATCTGCCGTCAGCTGCCCTTCGCTCATTGACAGGATGATGATGAATCAGCATCTGTATTTCTGCCATGAGGCGCTGCCAATGTTCTGTTCCCTCCCCTGTTGGCATGTAGGCCGAGGCGTTTCTGTTAGCAAGAAATGAAGGGGGTAAGCTTGCTAGTCGGGATGCGTCGTTTCCATATAGATACCAACCTTGATCAGCCCCCGGAAGAATCTGAAGTTTGTCATCGCTGAGAAACTGATTCAGTGTCTCAAGCAATTCGACTTCCTCGTCTGGCCTCAAATCGAGCATCTGCCTCGGATATAACTTCGCCGTATCCCGGTCGGCTCGAAGATGCACAGGGTCAATTCTGATGTCAGCTCGCTTGCCGGCACTATCGATAGACAGAATTTCAGCGGCGGGCAGATGCAGACCATTGCATTCCAGGTCGCCTAGCACCCGAGCCAACCCTGCCTGCCAGGGAATCTGCTCTTCAACCACTCGCCACTGGATGGGTTCCGGACAGGTATTATCGGCCGCTGCCTCTGGCGTGCCGTTCAGGCGTAACGGGGACAGGTAACCAGGCACCAGGAATGTAAATTGAGTATCAGTTATCAAGAGTGTGAGATACGTTGATTTGGGAACTCTCGCGACACGGAACACTCATAAGATTTCTAGCGAGACAGGATTGGTTTAATGCATGTGGTCGTCAAATTTTACATCTAATTAAAGTTTTCGAAAAATTTGGCCGTCCTAATTTTACAAAAGACCCAGTGGCCCCCCTGTATTGCCACTTTTAGTTACTATCATCACAGAAACACCTTTTAACCCAGCTGTTAATTGTTAACACCGAAGAGATTTTGACGAATGCAAAATAAAAAACTGGTAATTGGCGTTCTCGTCGCCCTCATTGCCGCATTCTTTTTCTTCGATCTAGGCCGATTTTTCAGCCTGGAATTCTTGAAGAGCGAGCAAGCGGCGCTTAATGATCTCTATACGGCTAAGCCGGTGATGGTTATCGCGGGTTTTTTCCTCATCTACATCTTGGTCACCGCCTTGTCCCTGCCTGGCGCTGCAATACTGACCCTAGCGGCTGGTGCTCAGTTCGGGCTGCTGTTGGGCACCATCATCGTGTCGTTTGCGTCAACTATCGGTGCAACACTTGCGTTTCTGGTATCCCGATATCTGCTCAGAGATACCATCGAATCTAAGTTTGGCGACAAACTGCAAACGTTTAACGACAACATAGATAAGGACGGTGCTTTCTATCTGTTTACCGTTCGGCTTGTACCTATATTCCCGTTTTTCCTCGTCAACCTGGTCATGGGCCTGACACGACTGAAAACCTCGGTCTTTTATATCGTTAGCCAAATCGGGATGCTGGCCGGCACACTGGTATTCGTCAATGCCGGAACCCAGCTCGCAAAAATTGAATCTTTGAGCGGGATATTGTCTCCCGGACTTATCTTCTCATTTGCGCTCCTCGGGATCTTCCCACTACTCGCAAAGAAAATCGTCGATTTTATTAAGGCGAAAAAAGTCTACGAAGGCCATACAAAGCCTGAGAAATTCGACCACGATATCGTGGCGATTGGTGCTGGTGCCGGCGGTCTGGTCACCTCCTACATCGGTGCAGCAGTCAAAGCAAAAGCCACGCTGATTGAAAAGCATCAGATGGGTGGCGATTGCCTCAATACCGGCTGCGTGCCTTCCAAAGCGTTAATTCGCAGTGGAAAGCTGATGCATAACATCGAAAACAGCCAGAAATACGGTGTTCAGGAAGCCAGCGGATCCGTCGATTTTGCCCAGACGATGAAGCGGGTTCACGAAGTCATTGCCAAGATCGAACCTCACGACTCCGTAGAGCGCTATACCAACCTGGGTGTCAATGTCATCCAAGGCGAAGCAAAAATCACCTCCCCGTGGACTGTTGAAGTCAACGGCGAAACCTTGGTCACACGCAATATCGTTGTTGCCACAGGAGGCTCACCTTTCGTTCCCCCAATTCCAGGGCTTGATCAGGTCGAGTATCTGACCTCACACAATTTGTGGAATCTGACGACTCAGCCTAAAAGATTGGTTGTACTAGGTGGCGGCCCTATTGGCTGCGAACTGACCCAAGCATTCAGCCGATTGGGCACTGAAGTGACCCAGGTCGAAAGAGAAGAAAAGATAATGGGTCGAGAAGATCCAGACGTCGCTGATGCTGTACTTGATCGCTTTGTCGCTGAAGGTATCAATGTTCTGGTCAAGACCAATGCCGTTGCTGTTGAAGTTAATAATGGAGAAAAGGCATTGATCTGCGAACGTGACGGTGAAAAGATCAGTGTGCCGTTTGACGAAATTATCATTGCTGTCGGCAGACGCCCTAATACCAGTGGCTTTGGCTTAGAAGAGCTTGGTGTTGAACTCGCCCCTAACGGCACGATTGACGTCAATGAGCACCTGCAAACAAACTTCCCGAATATTTACGCGGTCGGAGACGTCGCAGGTCCTTATCAGTTCACGCACACGGCGGCCCATCAAGCCTGGTATGCAGCTGTTAACTCGCTATTCGGCACGTTCAAGAAGTTCAAGGTCGACTATCGTGTTATCCCTTGGGCGACTTTCACCGACCCAGAAGTCGCCAGAGTCGGATTGAACGAGACGGACGCCAAGGCAAAGAATACTGCCTATGAGGTAACGACTTTCCCTATTGATGATCTCGATAGAGCCATCGCGGATAGCAGTGATTTCGGCTTTATCAAAGTACTCACCGTTCCAGGTAAGGACAAGATTTTGGGCGTTACTATCGTCGGCGAACACGCCGGTGACCTTATCGCCGAATATGTTCTGGCCATGAAACACGGATTGGGGCTCAACAAAATTCTCGGCACTATTCATATCTATCCAACGCTCGCTGAGTCGAATAAGTATGTGGCCGGTGAATGGAAGCGCGCCCACCAACCTGAAAAGTTACTGAATTGGGTTGAGAAGTATCATGCCTGGAGACGTGGCTGAGTTAAGCTAGGTCGCGCGGCGCTCTTTTTCTCAGGAAAGCGCCGCGCTATCAGCTCCACTCCACGATTACGCTATGTCCGATGTAGGCAACAAAAATGTGACCGGCGGATGCCTATGCGGCAGCGTGACCTTTGTCGTGCGTGCGTTCGATCGTCATGTGGTTGCCTGCCACTGTAAACAATGCCGAAAGCAAACCGGTCACTACGTAGCGGCAACCAGAGCTCAAAACATCGATATTCAGATGATCGAGCAATCATCCCTTACCTGGTTCAAAGCCTCTGAAGTTGCAGAAAGAGGCTTCTGTAGCACCTGCGGATCTCTGCTCTTCTGGCGTGAATTGGATTCGAACCATACATCCATTATGGCAGGCTGTTTAGATACGCCGACAGGTTTAACGCTAGATAAGCATATCTTTGTCGATGACAAGGGCGACTATTACGACCTTGAACCTGGCATACCGGCTTACTCCCAGTCCGATTAAATTGGTCTAGTTTCCTCTCGTATTACCGGTCAGCGGTGCGGCGCCTCTATTCAAATCGCCTACCAAACGGCCAAATGAGTCAAAACAAGACAATCCAATACTCAATTGTGTACACACAAATCGGTTGATCGCCCATAAAAAAGCCCCCTCCCGGACATGCCGGAGAGGGGGCTAAGATCGACCGCCTCCTCTTTTAGGAAATTCTAAAGAGGAGTTTATTATTGCTTAGCGCCGTTTGTAGACTCTGACGTAGTCCACTTCCAGAGCTGGATTATTGAAGTTATTCAGATCGTTCTGATTAGGGAAGTGTTGATCGGCTGCACGACCTAAACCACCTGAGTTCGTTGGGAAGTTCGTCCAGTTTCCGCCAACTGCCAAATTCAGTTTGACGTAGAGCTCTTCATGATTCACTTCATCGTGCTGAAGCTCACTGACTTTTTCGCCGTCGATTAACCACGTGACTTTTCCAGGCTCCCACTCAACCGCGTATACGTGGTAGTTCTGGCTGTAGTCAGTACCGGTGTACACCTGACCGCTCGGATATGGCTTCACAAAGGGCGCGTCACCGTTGT
>CAZCKD010000113.1:0-10819 GCA_964498925.1 uncultured Granulosicoccaceae bacterium | reverse complement strand
CTGTCTCACGAAGGCACTCTGTACGCTGCACCTTTCTACGGTGAGTCTTCAATGGTTATGTACCGTAAAGACCTGACTGATGCTGCTGGCGTATCAATCGCTGATAACGATTCTTGGGATAACGTTAAAGCCGCTGCTGCTGCTATCCACAACCCAGACGCTGGCGTTTATGGCGCATGTCTGCGTGGTAAGCCAGGTTGGGGTGACAACATGGCGTTCATCACGACTGTTGTAAACTCTTTCGGTGGTGCTTGGTTCGATAAAGACTTCAAACCTACTATCGATTCTGCTCAGTGGAAAGATGCAATCAACTTCTATGTTGACCTTCTAGGCAACTACGGTCCTCCAGGATCTGAAGGTAACTCTTTCAACGAAATCCTCGCTCTGTACAACGAAGGCAAATGTGGCATGTGGATCGACGCTACTATCGCTGCGTCTTTCTTGACAGTTGACGGTGTTGCATACGCACAGTCTCCAAATGCTGGTAACCCTGTTGGTGCAAACTGGCTGTGGGCATGGGCAATGGCTGTACCTGCTGGATCTCCAAACTCAGAAGCTTCTAAGCAATTCATCGAGTGGGCGACTTCTAAAGCGTACATCAAAGCTGTAGCTGATCATCCAGACTTCGGTTGGGGTTCTGTTCCAACTGGTACTCGTGCTTCAACTTATGCATACCCTGAGTTCCAAGCTGCTGCAGGTTTCGCTGCTGCTGAAATGGCTGCTATCGAATCTGCTGCTCCTGCAGCTACAGATCTGAAGCCATACGTTGGTGTTCAGTTCGCTGCAATTCCTGAGTTCCCAGAAGTAGGTTCTGCGGTTGCTCAAGAAATGGCTGCTGCTCTTTCAGGTGCTAAATCAGTTGATGATGCGCTAGCTGCTTCTCAAGCTGCTGCTGACGCAATCATGCAGGAAGCTGGCTACTACTAAGTTGTGAAAAACAACCTTTAGGTAGCTTAAGTACTTTGTAGTAAGTAAAAGGGGTTCGGCAGGCTGACTGCCGAGCCCTTTTTTATGCGAATAGAAATTCCAGAACGACCTTCGAATTGAAAGGGTTCCGTGCAGGATCGATGGGGTAACTACGTTGTTTGAAGTTTCCTTGCCTGACCTCTAGTCCTCTATAGGACGACACTGTTAAACACAAATTTTGGCCAATGTCTAAGTTTGTAAGGGTTTAAAAACATGTCAAATAGAACGATTCCACGTCTGCTGCAAACACCATCCGTAGTGCTGTTACTGCTTTGGATGTTAGTGCCTTTGGGTATGACGCTTTACTTCTCGTTCATTCGATATGTGTTGAACAGTTTAAGAAGACCCGAATGGACCACTCCCAGCATCAGTAACTGGCGTGGTTTTGGCAACTATGAATATGTTCTCAACGCCAAAGACTTTTTATTTGCCATTCAGAACAGTCTCTTGATCGTTGTAAGTATTTTGGTATTAACGGTTTTATTGGGATTGGCTTTAGCGATCTTAGTGAATCGATCATTTCCAGGGCGGGGAATAGTCCGAGTCCTGCTGATATCCCCATTCTTTGTAATGCCTGCGGTTAATGCAGTGCTATGGATCAACATGATCCTAGATCCGGTACTTGGGCTAAACGGTTTGGCTGTAGGCGCTATTAACGACGTCATAAATGGTCTTCGAGATTTTCCGTTGTTAGGGTGGTTCTTCTCTCTTTGGCCACAATTTGAACCTGTCTCGTTTCGAGCCACGCAAACCTCCGCTTACGCTGTCATTATGATGGTGACATGGCAATGGACACCTTTCGCTGTTCTTATCTTTATGACGTCTTTGCAGTCTGAAGATGAGAGTCAAAAGGAAGCGGCCATTCTTGACGGTGCAAACGCCTGGTCTCGATTCCGTAATTTAACGGTGCCGCATCTAGCGCGCCCGATTGCCATTGTTGTCATGATTCAATCGATTTTCCATCTCTCGCTCTACGCTGAGATTGAAATCGTGAGTCGAGGCAATGGTAATAAGAACCTGCCTTATCTTATCGGCGAATTCACGTCGAATAATATAGGTGCAGCGAGTGCAACCGGCATCTTCGCCGTAATACTTGCCAATATCGTAGCCATATTTTTGCTTCGAATGGTTGGCAAGAGTTTGATGGACTAGGCTGAGGATACGACTATGGCAACTATCGATCAAACATCTAAGTTCGGAAAAGTATTCTGGCCTTTATTGGCCTGGTTCGTCGGGCTACTGTTTTTCTTTCCGATCTTCTGGATGGTATTCACCAGTTTCAAAACTGATGCTGATGCTGTTAAACCCGAGTTTTTATTCACGTTCAAGCCAACGCTTGAAAATTATCTGAATATGACTGAGAACTACGATTACTGGCGCTTTGCCATTAACTCGGTCATCACGTCAACTTTTGCAACAGCCTTTGCATTGGTTGTTGGTGTGCCAGCGGCTTACGCCATGGCATTTAATCCAAGCAGGCACACCAAAGACATTCTGGTCTGGATGTTGTCCACGAAAATGTTACCGGCGGCTGCAGTGCTGTACCCAATGACATTCCTGACTAAGAACTTTTTGCAAATTTACGACACGCACTTTTTAATCATACTGGTGCTATGCCTTATTAACTTGCCCATCGTGATTTGGATGTTGTTTACCTACTTCAAAGAAATTCCTAAGGAGATTATTGAAGCTGGCAAAATGGATGGCGTTAGCACTTGGGGTGAAATTAAAGACATTCTTATCCCACTGGCTTGGGGTGGTGTTGCCTCAACGGCGCTGCTGACGTTTATCTTCTGTTGGAACGAAGCCTATTGGACGGTTCGTTTGACCACCACTGAGGCTGCAACATTATCCAAGCTCATCGAAGGTAACCGGGCACCGGAAGGATTGTTCTTCGGTCGACTATCCGCAGTTTCTACAGCGGCCGTTGGTCCAATCGTGGTACTGGGTTGGTTTTGCCAGAAGCAGTTGGTACGCGGTTTAACATTCGGTGCGGTAAAGTGATTCTGACCTTGTCCAGCATTGTTGATTGCTCTGATGCCGGTCGGTTAGTCATTAATCTGCCTGTGCGGATGAATGTGTTCTGCCCTTCGTCCCTTAACCAACGCGATATTGGTTAGTGGTATGTCGATTATCGAACCCGAAATCGAAACGGTAGATCGAAGTACTCGATCTATCCGCTATCTGGAACACGGTTGGCCCTCCGACCTGTGCAGATGGCACGCGCATGAAGAGTACGAACTGCATCTAGTGGTTGATACGCGCGGTAAAGCTTTCGTGGGTGACTATATCGGTGACTTCAAGGCAGGTGATTTATTCATGACGGGGCCTAACCTGCCGCACAATTGGATCACGGATCAAGTATGGACAGCGCCTCTTGAAATACGAGATATGCTCATCCAGTTTAGTCACGAGAGTGTTCGAAAACTAGCAGATGGATTTCCAGAGTTTGCGCAGGTGCTTCAATTGCTCCAGTTGGCGGAATCAGGCATTCACTTTGAAGGCTTTAATCCAACATTTGCACGTGGACACATGGAGTCTATTCGTGACAATCAAGGTGCAGAGCGCATTCTTGCGTTTGTCCGTTTTCTTGTACGGCTCAATGAACACGCTGAAAAGAAAACGCTCTCTGTTACCAAGCTAGTTCAACCAGAGGGTGGTAGCAAACAAGCTCGAATTGCCTTCGTCGTTGATCACGTCACTAAAAATTTCACAGATTCAATTTCTGTGTCACAAGCAGCGAAAATGGCGAACATGACCGAAATAACGTTCAGCAGAAATTTTCAAGCAGTGACCGGCAATGGGTTTATCGATTTCTTTAATCGGGTTCGTATCGGTCAGGCCTGCGCCATGCTTTACGCATCTGATAATCAAATCACATCGATAGCACAAGAGGTTGGTTATAAAAATCTGGCCAACTTCAACAGACATTTTCTAAAAGTGAAAGGCATGACGCCGTCAGAGTATCGCGAAACCGCGCGGAAAGACCTTGCACCACAGCGCGTGAGTTCCTAATGAATAATACAAGTCGATCATCCAGCGCCGTTACCGATCCATTTGCGACAAGCTATGACAGATCAGACTGTCAGGTGGGTGTCGTTCATTTAGGATTTGGCGCGTTCCATCGCTCGCATCAAGCCCTCTATATCGACGATTACATGAATGTCTCGGGCGATCTGCGATGGGGTATTGCAGCTGTCAATCTGCGTGATGCAGACACGGCTCATTTCAACGCTGCGAAAGAAGATATAGATCGGCACGATGGGTACTATTTAAAGTCGTACTCTGCCGATGGCAATGTAGAGCTCCGCCGTGTGCGCAGTCATGTGGCGTTTTCAGATTGGAGTGCTACGCCGACTGATAGTGAGGCTCTACTCAGTCTCCCATCGGTTCACTTAGTGACAATTACGGTTACCGAGAGTGGCTACTACACTGATGCAAACGGTAATCTTAACCCTGCTCATCCGACGATCGAAGCGGAAATTAATTCGGATGCATCAAGCAGTGTCTATGCGTATTTACGCAAGGCTATAGCACAACGAGTTGCCACAACCGGTGCACCGTTAACGATCGCATGTTGTGACAATATCCGTCAAAACGGAAAAATGCTGGAACGTAATTTGACGGCTTATCTAGAAGCTTGTAATGAGAATGAGCTTGCTGCCTGGGTATCAGCAAACGTGTCCTTTCCTTGCTCCATGGTTGATCGCATAACACCCCGTAGTCCGGATGAATTGGGAGATGAAATTTCAGCCATTGTGGGCAAGCCTGTGACGTCACCGGTGATGGCCGAAGATTTTGTGCAGTGGGTGCTGCAATCTAAGTCTGCTGCTGATATGCCCGATCTTGCAAAGGTCGGTGTCACTGTCACACCGGACGTTGACCCTTATGAAGAAACCAAGATACGCGTTCTAAACGGCGGTCATACAGCGTTGGCTTATCTGGCAGCGTTAGAGGGTGTTGAGACATTTGATGCTGCTATGCGTGTTCCTCATCTACTGGAACACTTTGAGCATTTTGAATCTGACGAAGTGCTACCTGCACTAACTCTCGACCTTCCTTTTTCAAAAACCGAATATCTCCGGCAGATAGTGCAGCGTTTTGGCAACGTTGCTATAGGGGATACGGTTGCAAGAATCTGTGCCGATGGTATGGCCAAGTTTCCAATCTTTGTTCGCCCAACACTTGAAGGTTGTTTGAAACAAGGAATCATGCCGATCTATGCGATACGCAGCATTGCCAGCTGGTATGTCTTTGCGCTCCACGTAGACGCAGGCAAGGTTGATTTTGATTATGTCGAACCCAGTTGGGCGGAACTGAAGTCGATGTTGGGCACGGATTCATTTATCACTAGTCATCAACTTTGGGGCGATCTGCCCGAAAGCTATCCCGAATTCGCCGATACTTTGCGGCGTGAAATAACCAATATGGAGTCAAAATGGCCGGTTTAACTCTGCGTGATGTGCGCAAAAGCTATGGTGATGTTCAGGTCATGCATGGCGTCGATCTCGATATTGTTGATGGTGAGTTTGTCGTATTTGTAGGACCGTCAGGTTGCGGTAAGTCGACGCTACTGCGAATGATTGCGGGTCTTGAGGAAATCTCTGATGGCACCGTAGCTATTGGTGATGACGTCGTGAATGACATTGCTGCCTCAAAACGCGGTGTTGCGATGGTATTCCAAACCTATGCTTTGTATCCGCATATGACGGTTTATAAGAATATGGCTTTCGGTCTAAAGCAGGCTAAAACAGATCCTGCTGAAATCGATAAGCGTGTGCGTGCGGCAGCTGAAATTCTGCAAATCACTGACTACCTAGATCGTAGTCCGCGAAATCTATCGGGCGGGCAGCGCCAGCGTGTTGCAATTGGACGGGCGATTGTTCGTGACCCGGAAGTGTTCCTGTTTGATGAGCCACTTTCAAACCTGGATGCTGCACTGCGTGTCCAAACACGTTTGGAAATTGCTCGGCTGCACGAACGCCTCGAAACCACCATGATCTACGTAACGCATGATCAGGTGGAAGCGATGACTCTAGCTGACAAGATCGTTGTGCTCAGAGATGGACGCATCGAGCAGGTTGGTTCCCCGATCGCCTTGTATGACCGACCAGAAAATGCTTTCGTAGCTCAGTTTATCGGTAGCCCGAAGATGAATTTCTTCTCAGTGAATGACCTCGCAGCGGGTGCAAGTGCAAAGCTCGGTCGTGATATTGCTGCAGACGTGCAGGTTGGTTTGCGTCCAGAGCATCTAGACGTAACAGATGCCGATAATTCAGTTGTTCAGGGCACCTTAGAGCTTGTTGAGAATCTCGGCGAGTACGCTCTTGTTCATTTGATGACGGAAACCAAGGTTGAGTTTATTGCCAAAATTGAGAAGCCGCCTGAAGTCCCTAAGGGTTCGATGATCTCCTTTGGTATTAAGCCTGAACTGGCTCATTACTTCGCCGCTAACTCCGGTTTACGTCTGGACTAAAAACAAAGGGGCCGATAGCCCATCGGTCCCTTCTCCTGAGTAGTGCTTGTGTCCCGCCTCGGATGGTAAACTCTGCCACCAAGAACCTTGCTAGCCCTCACTCGTGATAGACCAAATAGAAAACCAGCTGGCGCTCGCGCTGTCTCAACTGCAAGCCGATGGTGTCGTGCCATCTGACGTTCAGCCTCGCATCATGGTTACTCGCACCAAGGACTCCAGCCATGGAGACTTTGCGAGCAACTTGGCGATGATGTTAGCCAAACCTGTGGGCAAAGCACCCAGAGACATAGCTCAAGCTATCATTGATGCTTTGCCGGCATCAGATGACATTAGAGATGTTGTCATCGCAGGCCCCGGGTTCATCAATTTCTTTCAAGCTGACGATGCCTCGTCTGCTGTCATTCCTAAAGTGTTGCAACAGCTTGAAGACTTCGGACGCAGCAATGTAGGCGCTGGCAAGAAGGTTCAAGTGGAATTTGTATCGGCGAACCCTACCGGTCCTTTGCATGTGGGTCATGGCCGCGGTGCAGCGTTAGGTGCATCTATTGCCAATCTATTAAATGCCACCGGCTACGACGTTCAGCGTGAATATTACGTTAATGACGCAGGTCGACAGATGGATATTCTGGCCACCAGCGTCTGGCTTCGATATTTGTCATCACAGGGCGAGAATTTTGAATTTCCTTCCAACGGCTATAAAGGCGATTACATTCATTCCATTAGCCAATCGTTAATTGATGAGCACGGCGATAAATTCAAGCAAGATGCCGGCGTTGTTTTCGAGGGAATCGTTGCTGATGAGCCGCAGGGTGGAGATAAAGAAAAGCACATCGATGGGCTGATTGAGCGAGCAAAGTCCTTACTGAGTGAGGAAAGCTATCGCTTGATCTTCGATGCTGCACTGGTTTCCATACTTGACGATATCCGACAGGACCTCGGCGAATTCGGCGTTGAGTACGATGAATGGTTCAGCGAGCGAAGTCTGTCTGCAGACGTAGACCGGGTTGTAGAAAAGCTGGAGCAGGCAGGACACCTTTATGAGAAGGAAGGTGTGCGATGGTTTCGATCGACTGATTTTGGCGATGATAAAGATCGACCAGTTGTTCGGGCGAACGGACAAACAACCTACTTTGCCTCTGACATCGCGTATATCGACAATAAATTACAGCGTGGCTTTGATCAGGTGTTGTATGTTTTTGGGGCTGATCATCACGGCTATACCGCTAGGATGTTTGCAGCCTGCGAAGCGTTGGGCCATTCCAAGGAAAAGCTGGAATTTTTACTCATCCAATTTGCGATTCTCTTCCGCAGCGGTGAACGTGTACAGATGTCCACCCGTTCGGGTTCATTTGTGACAATTCGAGAGCTTCGGGAAGAGGTTGGAAAGGACGCGGCAAGATATTTTTATGTCATGCGAAAATATTCTCAGCATCTGGACTTTGATCTTGATTTAGCGAAGTCTCAATCTAACGAAAATCCGGTGTACTACGTTCAGTATGCATATGCCAGAATATGTAGCGTATTCAGACAGTTAGAGCAAAGAAACATGGCCTTTGATCAGGCGGTTGGTCTGGCTTCACTGGGTCGTTTGACGGAGTCCGCAGAGTCGGAATTGATGACGATGTTGGCGGTATATCCGGAGCTAATTCAGCGTGCTGCAGAGGCTCATGAGCCACATCAGCTCACAGGATACTTGCGAGATCTCGCAAATGGTCTACACAGTTACTACAATGCGCATAAAGTTCTCGTAGAAGACGAAGAATTGCGCCATGCAAGATTATGCTTGCTGGTGGCGGTTCGACAGGTTCTGAGTAACGGATTAGCGCTGATTGACGTGTCGACACCCGAGGTTATGTAGCTGATGTCCAGTGGAACCGAATCAGGAAGCCGTTTCTTCGTGCTGGCTTTGGGCCTGTTGGTAGGCTTTGTTATCGGTTTCGTTATGTTGTTGTCGCGGCTTCCAATGGATACAACGTTGAGCGACTTTGCTCTCAGTGAAAACCGTCCTGAGCTGCTCATTAATGACAACTACCAGTTCTACTCGCGACTGGAAGATCAGACTATCGAGCAACGGGAAAGAATCGTTGGAGCTGATGCCCCGGTTCTTAGAACTATTCCACCGGCAACACGTGTCGTCCCTGGCAGCGTTCAACGAATCACGCCACGTAATCTGGCGGCCGAGAGTTATGCAGAAATCCCCGCTAGCAATCTTGGACAGGAATCCTATTACCTTCAAGCGGGTAACTTCCGCCGATCTGCAGAAGCAGAACAAACTCGGGCTGCTGTTCTGTTGCTGGGTCTGGAAGCATTCATTGTCGTGCGTCGTGACAGCGACGGAGAAACCGGCCATCGTGTGCGCATAGGCCCCTTCTTCGATCAAGGCAAAGTCACCAACGCCAAAGAACGCCTCCAGCGAGGCGGCATCAACTACAAACTCATCCGAGTCACCGGCTAACCGGGTCGGACCACGCGGGTCGGACCATCGCAACTGCTTGAATTAGAAAGTAATGCATTGACCTGAGCGCCTGCATTCGCCCTTAAACGCCCGTTTTTTACCTAAAAAATACCTGATTAAGAAAACAAGCAAAGTGCTCCGTTGGCGCTTCGTCGTTTGCTATTGCCGATAATTTCCGGCAAAGTATTGTCACTCTGGCAAGAGGCTAGAGTTTTCGATCTTCAATTTGATCAATACGTTTCCAGGGAGGGAACACTATGGCAAGGGCAAACCGCCATTTTATTGCTGGGCAAGTCTGGCATATCACTCAGCGCTGTCATCAGCGACAATACCTACTTAGATTTCAAACCGACCGGCGCAGATGGCTGTATTGGCTTTACCAAGCCAGGCGGCGTTTCGGGCTGAGCGTTTTCAACTACATCGTTACGTCTAACCATGTGCATCTGCTCGTGCATGATCATGGGAACGATTCCATTTCCAAAGCGATGCAGCTAATTTCTGGTAGGACAGCGCAGGAATTCAATAAGCGACAGGGGCGCAAGGGTGCGTTTTGGGAAGATCGGTACCACGCCACTGCCGTGCAGACTAACGAGCATCTTTCTCGCTGCATGACGTATATAGATTTGAATATGGTTCGAGCAGGTGAAGTGTCGCATCCTGAAGAATGGTCGAGCAGCGGTTATCACGAAGCTAAACACCCGAGACGTCGGGGTGCTCGAATTGATTATAAGAGGCTATGTAGTGCCTTAGGCTTCAGTTCTTCAGCTGAGCTATTGAAAGCTCGTGAGTTGTGGATTAGTCAGCAGCTATTTCGGGGTGAGCTTCGACGAGAATCTTATTGGACTGAAAGTGTGGCTGTCGGCAATCTGGACTACGCGCTTAAAATGCAGAGGGCCATGGCGTTTAGTAATCCTGGAAGACGTGCTCGACTTGAAGGCAGCTGCTACGCGGTTCGAGAACAACGCGCGAGATATGCAGCTTGAAGAAGTACAATTAGGTGTCCGCTGGTCTTAAAGCTCCGTTTTTAGGGCCGGCAATTCCCTTTTAGGCGCTAATTTCGGCGAAATTTGGCCGGATTTTGTATTTTATTCAATGAGTTATGGTGGTCCGACCCTCTAAAGAAACGCCGAAGAACCCTAAGGCTTGGCATCGCCTGGTGGACGGGTGTTTGTTGGTGGATCAGCATCGGCTGCGTCGGAATATAAAACGCATTGCATCCAAGCCAGAGGATGATGCGGACCGTCTGCGTTTTATGGATCGCATAGAACGCTCGTCGTTAAAACGTGAGGTGAGGGCGGAGAAAGCCCCCGTCCCGAAGTACCCGTCAGAATTGCCTGTCGTTGAGCAGCGAGAAGAGATCCTCAGCGCGATTCGTGAAAACCAGGTCGTGATTCTATGTGGTGAAACCGGATCAGGAAAAACCACACAACTACCCAAAATATGCTTGGAAGCAGGGCGAGGCATCGCAGGGCTGATTGGTCATACACAACCCCGCCGAATTGCAGCGCGAACAGTCGCCTCCAGAATCGCTAGTGAGCTGGAAAGTACCATCGGCGAGTCAGTGGGTTTCAAGATACGCTTTAGCGATCAGGTGAGTGAGCGCACCTATATAAAGCTCATGACCGATGGCATTCTGTTGGCTGAAATTCAGAACGATCCCTGGCTCAACCAATACGACACACTGATTATCGATGAAGCACACGAGCGCTCCCTAAACATCGATTTTCTCTTGGGTTATTTGAAACGGCTGTTAATCAAACGCAAAGATTTAAAGTTGATTATCACATCAGCCACCATCGACCCCGAAAGGTTTGCTCGCCATTTTAACGATGCACCCATCATCACCGCAGAGGGCAGAACCTATCCGGTTGAATTGCGTTATGCGCCTCCAGAAGCGGAGTCGGATTCTCTCGATGATATTG
>CAZCKD010000112.1:0-10852 GCA_964498925.1 uncultured Granulosicoccaceae bacterium | reverse complement strand
ACCGCGGACCTCTTGCATGCCATGCAAGCGCTCTCCCAGCTGAGCTATAGCCCCACATCGGCTGCGAAGAGTACGGCTTGGCGACGATTATGTCAAGGTCGAGCGCTACCGGGCAGTCATTTTGTGGATTTCTCACCATTTGCTCGTCAGATCCTCGAAAATACTCGTGGTCCGACCCCAGGTGCCAGATGCCAGATGCCAGATGCCAGATGCCCGATGAGGGGAACCTGCGGCGGAACAAAACCAGACGGCCGGAGACGAAAGGTAAGCAATCTCGTGGTCCGACCCCAACTCAATCAAGTAGGCTGAACACTATGTACATTCCGATGGGCACCATTGTCACCGTATGCATGTTTTTGACGGTGATCTTCGGCAATCGATTTCCCAATGGTGGACTTCAGCGTGTGACACCTAACTGGCTGCTGCATATTGTCGGGCTACTCGCAGGTGCAGCAGGCTTCTGGAATGTGTTTTGGTACGGCATTCAGCATATGACTGAATTCTGGGGGCATATGGCGCTGGGCTCGGGCGTGCTGATGATTATTCTCAGCCTGCAGTTGATCGTTCCACGCACGCGAACCAACAAATGGTTGAACAGGCTCAATCCACTCTTCGTGTTAGCACTACTGGCCTTCGCTATCCACTACGCCCGGACGATACACAGCCTTTAGATTTATAAAGCGAGCGAAGGCTGAGAACCATAAAATTAGAAACGTTTAATACTGATTTCGTATTTCACGCAGCTTTGCAAACACAGCGACTTCATCCGCATCACTCATCGAGAGTGCCTCAGTAAGACTCGCCACATCAGATCGTAAAAAAGGATTAGTCCGACGTTCCAACCCTAACAGGCTTGGAACAGTCGCCTCACCCTGCTCCCGCAATCGGGTCACTTCATCAGCTCGTGCCTGCAGGTCAGCATTGTCAGGGTCTACATCTAATGCGAATCGTGCGTTGGTTGCCGTGTACTCATGCGCGCAATACACCAACGTGCTATCAGGCAATGCTTTTAGCTTGTTAATACTCTGCAGCATCATGGCAGGGTCTCCTTCAAACAAGCGACCACAACCCATCGAAAATAATGTGTCTCCCGTAAAGACAAGCTCATCATCGGGAAAATAGAAATTCATCATATCGGTGGTATGCCCTGGCGTGTGCAACACTTTTACCGATCTATTCGCAAATTCAAACTCGCTATTATCGCCAACGTGAATATCTATTCCCACAATGGACTTGGACAATGGCTCAGGCCCATAAACGGTTGCACCAGTAACGGATTTTATTTGTGATAAACCCGCGGTGTGATCACCATGATGATGCGTAATCAGCAGATGAGAAAGCGTCCATCCCTTCTGACTCAGCGCTTTAAGCGCCGCATCTGCATCACCGGCATCGATGCAAGCTGTTTGCCCGGTATCGCTGTCATGAACGAGTACACCGTAGTTGTCTGATCCATAGGGAAACTGAAAACATTCCAACGCTGCCATTGTTCTACTCTCCATAAGCTGCTTTTGCTATTGCATGAACATCATCGTAAACACCAGGACACGTGGCTACGACATAACTACCGCTCTTCAACATAATCGTCATATCGAAGTCATCAACCTTACCACCTGCCTCTTCAATAAGAAGAAGGGCCGCAATGCAATCCCACGCATTCATATGAGGCTCTACAAACCCGATCAATCGCCCAGCTGCGACGTAGACAAGATCTAAAGCGCCTGACCCGCCACGTCGAAACAAACCATCGGCGTTCAACAAACTCGTCATCAGATCCAGTGTTTTCTGTGCAGAAACTCGAGTGCTGTGTCCAACACCCAAAGTACCCTGATTCAATTCGCTGACGGTACTGCAGTGAATTTGTTTACCGTTTAGGAAAGCTCCGCCACCGCGAATAGCTGAGTACGACTCAGCAGCAACCGGGTCACAAATTGCAGCACTGACAGTTTCTCCACCATAGACACAAGCGAGCACCACGCACCAACCCGGCGTTCCGGTGACAAAGTTTGTCGTGCCATCGATGGGGTCTATGACCCATGTATAACCACTTTTACTGTCAACGTCGCCATGCTCCTCGCCGATAATCCCGTCGTCTGGAAATGATGCCTGCAACGCTTCCCGAAGTTGATCTTCAACAGACTTGTCAGCATTGGATACCCAGTCCTGCAATCCTTTTACTTCTATGTCTAGCTTGTCTCGATCCTGGAATAGGGACAAAGCAAATTGAGCAGCACGATCAACAAATTGAATGGACGCGTCATGGCGCGATTGCAGCGCTTCATCAGTAGGCATTGACATAGGGGACTCTTGGTAACGACCGTGTAATGACTGTTTTAAAGACTGCCTTCGCCCGCAGCAACACACCCTGCAGCATCTGGAGCACCGCTAACGTAGCGTAAAATTTCTACTACTTGCTCGGGTGTTTCGGCCCAACCCATCGCGGATGCGTCGACCTCTTTTAGCGCATGGATAATATCGTCGTCGTGTAGCGTTATGTAAGGCTTGCCCAATGCAGCGCAAAAACCCGCATCGTAAGCGGCATTCCACTGTTTGTACTGTTTACCAAACCGGATAACGGCCACATCGCAGTTTTTTATCTGGGTACGGGTTCGGATGCCATTCACTTTGGAAGACTGATGGTCTCGCCAAAAGCCGGATTCCGCCTGCCCTAACAAATCACCGGCAGCGTCGCTGGCTTCGTGATTCGTCACGGCCGAATAAAATTCGAGCGGCAACCCTGCAGCCTCAGAAGCCTGCATAATACGCTCACGCCAGTCGGTATGAATTTCGCCCGACAGGTACACTGACCACGTCTTTAACATGTTTAAAATTCTCCGTATTAAATTGCCCCGATAATCGGGCTATTCATCATTCCCCTATCTTGCCCCAGCTGGCTAAATCATGCTTGAGTCCTTGCTAAATCTTCTGGAATTTTCTGCTGCAGAACTGGCTCTGGTCGGCTCGGTTGTCTTTCTGGCAAGTGTGGTTCGCGGATTTTCAGGGTTCGCGCTCTCGGCATTGGTTGTGGCGGGTCTGGCACTGACCATTCAACCTTCTGCTCTACTGCCTATCTGTATGGTCCTTGAGCTAGCGGCCAGTATCCTGATGGTCCGCGGTGGAATTAAAAATGCGAACATGCGAATTGCATGGGGTCTGGCCATTGCTTGCGCCATTGGCACCCCGATTGGTCTGTACATTACAGCCAGCGTATCTCCGGACGTCTCTCGATTCCTGGCTTTGGCTCTGATATTGATCTTCGCCATGCTACAGCTTTTCAAACAAAGCCCGCCCTTTCTGGCGACCACTGCTGGTTTGTATGTCGCTGGCTTCACTGCTGGTGTTTCCACCGGCATAGCGAGTATTGGTGGAATGGTAGTCGCGCTATACGTCTTGTCGCAGAAGGCCAAGGCCGCGAATATGCGGGCAACGCTTGTCATGTATTTGTTTCTCAATCTGGTGAGCTGGGCCGCTTGGCTATACATCAGTGGCTTTCTCGATTCTCTGGCTCTCTACAGAGGGCTCGTTCTGGCACCGATAACACTGGTTGGTGTCTGGCTAGGTTCTAAGCTATTCCGACCGTCCATGGAAACTGCGTACAAACGTTTCTGCCTTCTATTACTGATGGGCTTGGCAACGTTAGGGCTTTTACGTTTAATGCCAAACTTGTAGGCTTTACGGCAGCGTGTTGAGCAATGCAGAATTTATTTCTTGGTTTTCAACATCGACAGTCAGCAATTCATACAAGCACCACTTTCATCCCACTTATTTCAGGAGTTAGAGCGACATGGGTTTATTAATCGACGGGCAATGGCAGGATAAGTGGTACGACACAAAATCGACTGGCGGTCATTTCAAAAGAACCGAAGCCGTTTTCCGTCACTGGATCACCGCTGACGGCTCCGCTGGTCCGACCGGTGAATCCGGATTCAAAGCCGAAGCCGGCCGTTACCACCTCTACGCCAGCTATGCATGCCCGTGGGTACATCGTGTGCTTATCTACCGCGCTATTAAAGGTCTTCAATCGATGATTGATGTCTCGTTCGTGCATTGGTTTATGGGTGAAAACGGTTGGACATTCAGCGACGATGACGACGGCATTGTCGGCGACAGACTTCAAAACAAGTCCCTGATGTACCAGATCTACCAACAGGCAGATCCAAACTTTACCGGCCGTGTGACCGTTCCCGTTCTATGGGACAAACAGACGAATACGATTGTCTCAAACGAATCTTCAGAGATTATTCGAATGCTGAATACCGCGTTTGATGATATCGGTGCGTTGCCCGGCGACTACTACCCGGAGGCACATCGCCCCACCATAGATACGCTAAATGAGCGCATTTACCACTCGGTCAACAATGGCGTTTACAAATCAGGCTTTGCCAGCTCGCAAGCAGCCTACGATGAAGCTGTTGCTCCACTATTTGACACTTTAGAGTGGTTGGAGGAGCAACTGGCGTCTCGCAGATTCCTTTGTGGTTCAGAGCCACTTGAAGCAGATTGGCGTTTGCTACCTACCTTGTTGCGGTTCGACCTCGTTTATCACGGACATTTCAAATGCAACCTGAAACGACTTGTCGACTACCCGAATCTCTGGGCATACACCAGAGACTTATATCAATGGGAAGGCATTAGTGACACATGCAATTTTGAACACGCCAAACGTCACTATCTGGAAAGCCATGACACGATCAATCCCCACCGAATCGTGCCTATCGGTCCGGCCGTCGACTTCGATGAGCCACATGGGCGAGAGTCGCTAAGTGGGTAGACACTAGAACGGGTCACGCAACTAAATTACGATTTTAGCCAAACCCGTACTGGCGTGAACTAAGAGAGACAGAGCTGACTGAAAGCGATTGCGACGCAGCGGTCGCTATGCCCAATCACAGTAAATCGGAGCCCGACCTTATCTCAACTCTCGGCAGAACGGCATATTTCAATGGCCTTTTCCATGCGCTGGAGTACATCAGCTTTATCGATCAGAGCCGCTGTCTCCGCCATGGAAGGCGATTGCGTACCACCGGTGACGCTTAGACGAAAAGGTTGCCCTAATTTGCCAAACCCAATACCCAGCTCTTCCACCGTCTTATCGAGTACAGCCTGGATAGCCTCGGCGTTCCAATCTTCCACAACTGACAAACCATCAACTGCACTTTGCAGAATATCAGCACTGGCCTGTTTGAATTGCTTTTTACTGGCCTTCTCGTCGTAGCTTTCCGGTGCTTGATAAAAGTAGCGAGATGATTCTGCCATGTCCGCCAGATTCTTAGCCCGATCTCTTTGTAGGTCGGCAACATCAGCCAATGAGGCACCCGCTGAAGTGTCAATACCAATGTCTGCCATGTAGGGTTGCAATGCATTTGCAAGCTGCGCCGCGTCCGTCGTTTGAAGGTACTGCTGGCTGACCCATTCAAGCTTTTTGTTATCAAAAACAGAACCGGACCGATTCACCGCCTCTAAAGTGAACAGCTCACGCATCTCGTCTGCAGTGAAGATTTCCTGATCTTGATGAGACCACCCTAACCTAACCAGGTAGTTGAGCAACGCCTCTGGCATATAGCCTTCCGTTTGATACTGCATGACGCTAACCGCGCCGTGGCGCTTAGACATGCGTTTTCCATCTTCACCCAGAATCATAGGTAAGTGCGCATATACAGGGCGTTCTGCACCCAGTGCTTCAAGAATGTTAATTTGACGAGGCGTGTTGTTGATATGGTCATCACCCCGGATAACGTGGGAAATTTCCATATCCATATCATCGACAACAACGGTGAGATTATAGGTTGGGGTTCCGTCAGATCGCATGATGACCAGATCATCCAGCTCGGCATTGTCGATGACAATTTCGCCTTTGACCGCATCGTCAATAACCACCTTGCCGCTTAGCGGATTTTTAAACCGGACGACGGGTTCGATACCTTCAGGGGGCGTATCGGTTCTATCGCGCCAGAATCCGTTGTAGCGTGGCTTCTCCTTCCGGGCCGTTGCCTCTTCACGCATGGCATCAAGTTCTTCGGGAGTGCAGTAGCAATGATAGGCATGCCCTGCATCCATCAGTTGCTGAACCACTTCCCGGTAACGATCAAAGCGCTGCGTTTGGTAAAAAGGACCCTCATCATAATCCAGCCCCAACCAATCCATTCCGCTCAAAATGGCTTGAACGGACTCGTCCGTTGAGCGCTCTCTGTCCGTGTCTTCTATGCGAAGAACGAATTCACCGCCGTGCTTGCGGGCAAACAAGTAGCAAAATAACGCTGTTCTTGCACCGCCGATATGCAAATAGCCTGTTGGGCTGGGCGCGAATCGAGTTCGAACCTTCATGATGACACGTCTTTTAGGGTGTAAAACGGGAAAAGCAGTGTATCAGAGCACTCCGGTAAAAGAGCCGATAAATAGACCGTAATACAACACAACAGTATTACTGCAATCCACGGCTATAATGGGATCTACGATATTAAACGCCACCCTAATGCAAGCGACGAATGTGACTACAGCTGCAACGGAATCTGCAGAGCCTTCCTCATCCGATGGGGCTGATCAATTGTCGCGATGGTTTTCCTGTGCGGCAACCGAACTGGGGCATGTCCGAAAGATCAACGAAGACTCCTTTCTGGATGCTCGGGAACAATCTCTGTGGGTTGTCGCCGATGGCATGGGCGGACACAGCCGCGGTGATCGGGCTAGTCAGTGCGTTATCGAAAACATGCACGATTTCAAAGCGTCAGACACACCGAAGGAAAGTCTGGCCGATTTGTTGGAGCGCTTAGGAGCAGCCAACGAAGAGTGCCGTAAAGCCTCAGCAGGGCAAGTCATGGGAAGCACCGTTGCCGCGCTGTACTTTCACGGTAAAAAAGCCTACATCCTCTGGGCCGGCGATAGCAGAGTCTACCGACATCGACGGGGACATTTTGCCCAGCTCACCGACGACCATAGTCTGGTTCAAGAACTCCATCGCTTGGGCGAACTCACAGCCGAAGAAGCGGAGAATCACCCCTCGTCCAACGTCATCACACGAGCAATCGGTGTGGCCGATCAAATAGATATTCAGGTGAGACAAGTCGATCTAGACCATGGCGATCGCTTTTTAATTTGCAGCGATGGCCTGTTCAAGGATGTTAAACCGGATGAAGTTGCAAAGAATCTGGCCAGCCCTTCCCCTCGTCAAGCACTGGATGAGCTGGTTAAGCTTGCACTAAGACGCGGTGGCACCGATAACGTCACAGGCGTAGTCGTGCAAGTAGCGCATGCGTAGTCCGGAGCGCTAAGTAAACTCTTCTGCCGCGATCTTTACAATCTGCAGATCGTTCTCGGCATTCTTACACTAATCGTTTTAATACCACCGAAGCCTTAATAGCTTCGATGGCATCAACATCAAACTAGCTCAGTTATCACACCAAGTCAGTGAACAACAGCCAGGTTAGGCGCGCTCGCTTCACTACTAAAAACAAGCTCGGCGTCTTTAACATCAACGTAGACGGTATCACCCTGAGCAAACTCCCCACCTAAAATCAGCTGCGCTAACGGGTTTTCTATCTGTTGCTGAATCTCTCGCTTAAGTGGACGTGCCCCGTATACCGGATCAAACCCGGCTTCACCGATGTGATCCAGCGCTGCATCAGAAATTTCAAACCCCAGTTCTCGTGTAGCTAAACGAGAGCCCAGATGTTTAACCTGAATCCCGGCAATCATTCGAATGTTCTCGCTCGACAACGGCTTGAACACAACAGACTCATCCACCCGATTTATAAACTCCGGCCTGAAATGCTGCCCGACAATTTCCATCACCGAAGACTTCATCTGAGCGTAGTTTTCAGAACCTGAGAGCTCCTGAATAACGTGACTACCTAGGTTGGATGTCATAACAATAACGGTATTACGAAAATCCACAGTCCGTCCCTGACCGTCAGTCAGGCGTCCATCATCAAGCACCTGCAACAAGATATTAAAGACATCTGCATGAGCCTTCTCCACCTCATCAAGTAAAATGACAGAGTAAGGTTTTCGTCGAACAGCTTCAGTGAGATAACCGCCTTCTTCGTAACCTACATAGCCGGGAGGTGCGCCAATTAACCGGGCCACCGAGTGCTTTTCCATAAACTCAGACATGTCGATGCGAACCATCGCTTCATCAGCATCGAACATAAACTCAGCTAACGCTTTTGTTAATTCGGTTTTACCGACACCTGTCGGCCCGAGAAACAAGAACGAACCGATCGGACGATTAGGATCAGACAAACCGGCCCGTGATCGGCGAATAGCATCTGAGACAGCTTCGACTGCCTCTAACTGACCGACGACTCGCTTGCCCAAATCCTGTTCCATGCGAAGCAGCTTTTCTTTTTCGCCTTCCATCATCTTACTGACAGGTATGCCGGTCCACTTGGCCACTACTTCGGCAATTTCATCATCAGTGACATTGGTTCTGAGCAGTGTCATTTCCTGATCATCAGTGGATTCAAGTGCTTCGGCCAGCTGTTTCTCCAATGCCGGAATTTGCCCATATTGCAACTCTGACATACGGCCAAGATCGCCTGCACGACGGGCTGTTTCCAGTTCCAGTCGCACACGCTCAAGCTCTTCTTTGATGCCAGCAGCATTGGATACGATGGCTTTTTCAGAAACCCAGATCTCTTCTAAATCGGCGAACTCTTTTTCTTGTTCGGCAATATCATCATCCAACGTTGCCAGTCTTTTCCTGGAGGCATCATCGGTCTCTTTTGCTAAAGCTTCACGCTCAATTTTCAACTGAATGAGACGACGTTCGAGCCGATCCAATTCTTCAGGCTTAGAATCGATTTCCATCCTGATATGAGAGGCTGCTTCGTCAATCAGATCAATCGCTTTATCGGGCAGTTGCCTATCGCTGATATAACGATGAGAAAGCGTCGCAGCCGCAACAATGGCAGGGTCGGTAATGTCCACCCCGTGATGCACTTCGTAGCGCTCTTTTAAGCCACGCAATATGGCAATGGTATCTTCAACGGATGGCTCGTCAACAATAATTTTTTGAAAGCGTCGCTCTAGTGCAGCATCCTTCTCAACATATTGTCGATACTCATCTAATGTCGTCGCGCCAATGCAGTGAAGTTCTCCACGGGCTAAAGCCGGCTTAAGCATATTACCGGCATCCATAGCACCATCGGCTTTACCAGCGCCAACCATCGTATGGATTTCATCGATAAACAGAATGACCTGCCCTTCTTGCTTACTCAGATCACTGAGTACCGCTTTTAATCGTTCTTCAAATTCACCGCGAAACTTAGCACCGGCAATCAAAGCCCCCATGTCCAATGACAAGACACGCTTGTTCTTGATTCCATCCGGCACTTCGCCATCAACAATACGCTGTGCCAGTCCTTCCACCAACGCTGTTTTGCCGACACCTGGCTCACCAATAACGACAGGGTTATTTTTAGTACGGCGCTGCAGTACTTGAATAGCACGACGTATTTCGTCATCTCGGCCGATAACGGGGTCAATCTTGCCTTGTTCTGCCCTCTCGGTCAGATCGATGGTGTATTTCTCAAGTGCTTTTCTATTGTCTTCCGCGTTCGGATCATTAACCGGCCCACCATGAACCTGTTCTATGGTTTTTTTAATGGCCTCAAGATTTCCACCGTTCTCGGTGATGAGCGTGGCTAGCGAGTTATTCTTTTCCTCAATGGCAGCGACAACAAACAACTCAGATGAAATGTATTGATCGCCACGTTCTTGCGCAGCCTTGTCGGTCAGATTAAGCAGACGTCCTAATTCGTTAGATACATGTAGCTGCCCACTACCGCCTTGAACCTTGGCCAGTCTATCCAAAGCTTTATCAAGTTCAGTTCGCAAACCGTTTACATTGACACCCGATTGCGCCAACAATGGACGCACGCCACTGCCATCTTGATCCAACATGGCGATCATCAAGTGGGAGGGTTCGATAAACTGGTGATCACGCCCAACGGCAAGCGATTGAGCATCTTGAAGCGCCAGCTGGAACTTGCTGGTCAATTTGTCCATTCTCATCGGAAGTGTCCTCGAGACTTTACGTAAATTCAGATACCGATAAAGTAGTGCTTAAGCCGCTCAATTCAACCGTGGGTCAGGCCTCACTAATCCAGGCGATGGTAGCCATTCGGCCCGAGGATACGCCGTCACGGCGATAGGAGTGGAACCACTTTGCTTGAGTATGCGTGCAGTATTCCCCGCCTGTGACAGTTACTTCGCGGTTTTCACATAATGTTGCACGGGCCAGGCCATAGATATCGGCCATGTACTTACCCTTATTATCCGTCGGTTTGAAATGTGAACTGTGTGCAGGGTTATTCGCACAAAAAGCCTCTAAGACATCTTCCCCCACCTCAAAAATAGTTGGGCCAATGGCTGGACCTAACCAGGCGTGTACGTCATCAAGGTCGGTAAAGAGTTCTAACGCGTTCTGCAATATTCCCGATGCCAGACCTTTCCAACCTGCATGCACAATTGAAAGCCGACTACCGTCTCTATCACTGATAACAACGGGTAAACAATCTGCCGTTAATACTGCAAGTACTGCATCTGATTCACTGGTCCAGGCACCGTCCGCGGTTGGTACGGTTGCGTCAGCCGAAGCATCAAAAGGGATGCGCAAAATGGTTGAACTATGGACTTGATTCAACCAAGTTGGTGAAGAAGGCAAAGCAAAAGACGACTCGACTCGTCTGCGATTTTCTGCCACATGATCTGGATCATCATTGACATGCAAGCCCAGATTCAAAGAATCATAAGGTGGCAGACTCACCCCACCCAAGCGTGTTGTGGTGAAAGCTGTGACACGTTTGGAAACCTCCCAGTCCGGCACCAGAGATGTTACCGACGCAAACATAGG
>CAZCKD010000111.1:0-10974 GCA_964498925.1 uncultured Granulosicoccaceae bacterium | reverse complement strand
AGGGTATATTCCATCCGGCGCCTGCCCAGGCAATACTTGCCAACGGCGTCTGCTTAAGCAATTCGGAAGGTAAATCAGCGTCGTCATTCCACAAACTTTTTAACACCCGATTGTAAGCATTTGCCCTTGCCAGTTCCTCTTGACGTAGCTCATGAGTATCCCGCGCTGCCAGAGCGAACTGACTCCAACTGGCGACGCTTTCAAGGTCTTCCTTTTGGCAAGCTTCATACAAACGAATAAGAAGAGGTAGTTCCTGTTTGGCCATAACCCCGTCTATCCACTCGACCAGCCATTGACGAAAACCGGCTTCATCAGTGACCCAGCCAGCTTCCACAGCTGACTCTAGGCCCTGCGAATAACTGAAACCACCGACAGGAAGCATCGGACTAAGCAGTTGTAACAACCGCAGATGACCGAGCGGCTCCAATTCAGTGCCCATGCCCATGCCCATGCCCATGCCCATGCTCGTGCTCGTGGCTATGGCTATGGCTATGGCTATGGCTATGGCTATGGCTATGGCTATGGCTATGGCCTTTAGCGTAGGCCCCGTTCTCGGGTTGAAACGGCAAAGATTCCTCACAAACATCCAGACCGAGTCGTCTCAGCATTTCATCCATCACATGATCACGCAGATACTTTAGTTGGTTTTCACCGATTTCAACCTCTGCGTGACGGTTACCTACGTGATAACAGGCACGTGCAAACAAATGCTGACTTGCAGCACTGGCGACACTGACCATTTCATCCTTAGCTTCAATCTTCAAATACTCACCGGAGTCGGCTTGCAGCATCTGTCCATCTTGAAGAATAAGACCGCGCTCTATTTGTATGCCAGCCTCAACACCCAGCGTCGTCTTTATTCGTAGACGGCCTTTGGTTCTTTCATGAAACGTTAATGCAACACTGTGCACAGCAACATGATCACCATCAACGAGCTGATTAAAAACTAACATGCTCAAAATAATTGATAGAGCTGAGCCAACGGTAACGAGCTTGCTGGCTCGCATTCCAACAATTCGCCATCGGCCTTTACTTGATAAGTCTGTGAGTCCACGCTGATATCGGGTTGCCAATCATTATGAATCATATCGGCTTTACCGATGTTTCTACAGTTTTTAACCGCAGCCACATCATGCTTCAATCCTAATTGCCCGGCCAGATCGGACTGAAATGCGTATTCAGAAAGAAACGTTAGCGAGGTTGCTGATCTTGCACCACCAAAGGCTGCGAACATAGGACGGTAGTGAACGGGTTGCGGTGTGGGTATCGACGCATTCGGATCTCCCATTGCCGCACTCGCAATCATGCCGCCCTTAATAATTAAAGAGGGCTTGCTACCAAAGAATGCAGGACGCCATAAAACCAGGTCAGCAAGCTTTCCAACTTCTACTGATCCGACCTCATGGGAGATGCCATGCGAAATGGCCGGATTGATGGTGTACTTTGCGATATAGCGTTTTACCCGAAAGTTATCGGTGTCTGCAGCATCACCTGCCAAGGAGCCACGCTGCTCCCGCATCTTGTGAGCAGTCTGCCAGGTGCGACAAACAACTTCCCCGACTCGCCCCATTGCCTGCGAATCAGATGCAATCATTGAAAAAGCACCTAGGTCTTGCAGAATGTCTTCTGCCGCAATCGTCTCACGGCGTATACGAGACTCAGCAAACGCGACATCTTCAGCAATAGCCGGATCCAGATGGTGGCAAACCATGAGCATATCCAAATGCTCATCAATCGTATTTATCGTGTAAGGCCGCGTGGGATTCGTAGACGAAGGCAACACGTTGGATTGACCACATGCTTTGATGATGTCCGGCGCATGTCCTCCTCCCGCACCTTCTGTGTGATACGTGTGAATGGTGCGCCCTTTCATAGCCGCCAGAGAATGTTCTACAAATCCAGACTCATTCAAAGTATCGGTGTGTATCGCCACCTGAACATCAAGTTCATCAGCAACCCCTAAACAACAATCAATAGCAGCAGGTGTAGTTCCCCAATCCTCGTGCAATTTGAGACCAACGGCGCCTGCGGCGACTTGTTCTCGCAAAGCTGCGGGCAAACTTGCATTCCCTTTACCCAGGTAACCCAGATTCATTGTGAAAGCATCAGAGGCTTCCAACATTTTGTGTATATGCCAAGGCCCAGGGGTACACGTTGTTGCATTAGTCCCTGTAGCCGGACCGGTACCGCCGCCCAACATAGTCGTCACACCTGAGCAAAGTGCTTCTTCGATTTGCTGAGGACAAATAAAATGGATATGAGCATCGATGCCACCGGCCGTCAGAATCATGCCTTCACCGGCGATGACTTCAGTGCCCGGACCAACACAAATAGTGACAGCAGGTTGAATGTCAGGATTCCCTGCTTTGCCTATGGCGCTAATCCGACCATTTTTTATACCCACATCAGCTTTAACAATGCCCCAGTGATCAACGATAAGTGCATTGGTGATAACCGTATCGACAACGTCGGCAGACTCGGACTGACATTGACCCATGCCATCTCGAATAACCTTACCACCGCCAAACTTAACTTCTTCACCATAGGTTGTCTTGTCGTCTTCAACCTCTATCCACAAGGAGGTATCGCCAAGCCGAACCCTGTCACCCGTAGTCGGACCGAACATTTCTGCATAGGCTTCGCGCGAAATAGTAGCCATGTTGTCTCCTAGAGGTCGCCCATTACGGCTTGATTAAATCCGAATACACGTCGGTTACCAGCCAGAGCGACAAGCTCGACTTTACGGCTTTGCCCGGGTTCGAACCTGACGGCCGTTCCTGCAGCAATATTCAAACGGAATCCTCGGGTTTTATCTCGATCAAAAGCTAAGGCAGGGTTAGCTTCAAAGAAGTGGTAATGCGATCCGATCTGTATGGGACGATCACCCTCATTGGCAACATCCACCTCGACAGTTTCACGGCCTGCATTCATTTCTATATCACCAGCGGCCGTGATAATTTCACCCGGTTTCCGGCTCGTGGTTGCGCTTTGCGAGTTAGTGGGTTGTATGGGTTCATGCACCGTTACCAATTTAGTGCCGTCGGGAAACGTCGCCTCAACCTGCACGTCATGAATAAGATCCGTAACACCATCCATTACTTGATCTGAAGACAGCAAGGTGCGCCCCTTATTCATCAGATGAGCGACGGTCTCTCCATCGCGAGCACCTTCCATAATATGCATACTAATGTAGGCAATAGCTTCAGGGTAGTTGAGCTTGACACCGCGCTCCAATCGTCGTTCGGCAACCATCGCTGCTGTAAAAAGCAGTAGCTTGTCTTTCTCTCGCGGAGTTAATTCCATAGAAGTTCTCTCATTGATCGTTCAACGATATACCGTGAGGCTCATGTCGCCCAAATTCTTGGCAAACAACCCGGTCGCTGACACAGCGCCATTCGAAGGTGAGTCCACAATTGGCTGAAGCCGGCTTTCGCTTGCTCAGCGCTATCTCCTAGATATCGTACCAACAACATGCCGTCGAAGGCCGACAGAGTAAAGTTCGGCTCATGCTCGACGAGCTTTCGACTTGATTCAATACAATCTGAATTTAAAGGTGTTAGCAGTAACAAACCACTAACCGTATTTTCACGAAGACCGGTCGCACGTTGTAAACACTGCTCGCCCTCTGCAACAAACCGATCGATCAGAAGCAATTGCTTGTCTCTATATACAGAAAGCTTTGTTGTCACTGAACCGGACACAAAAGGTTGACTACCGGCAGTACGACCAAAGCAATGAATTTCCCAAAACGCAAGTGAACCCGCTTTCGAAAGATAAACGTCAGTATCCATCTCCACACGAGATTCGTTGAAGTAAATATTCTCTTGTGGAAACCATTCAAAATGACCGTCTTCACACGATAAATGCTGAGAGACATGCGCCAGCTGACCACTGGAACGATAGAATTTGGTCGCCCCTGGAGTCGTGACAAGCGAACTCGCACCTCTGTTCACTTGCATATTCATGTGCAAGCCATCACCACCCACGACACCACTGGGTGGATGCAATAGATACACATGAGCCAGATCACCTTCAGGATAAAAGGGTCGTTGAATTCTTAACGGGCCCTCATGTGTTCTACGGACAATGGTTTTTTCCGGGCCCTTATCGAATTCGCAACTAAGTCTAGCTTGCCAGCCTGCACCCGCAGCCGACTCTTGAGTAGCTTGAACAGGAAAATCGGTGTCAGTAGGCAATGCGCGCACGGGGAACTAGGATTTTCGTAAAATCCGACGAAGAGATACCACACTAATCGCGAGCGCCGATAGTAGTAATGCGACAACAAGTACGTCAGCCGCATGCAGATGCGGGGTAGATTCAGCATGCGCCAAAACTGGACTACACAAGCTGGCTAGAGTCAGTGTGATAGTGCCCTGTACGTACCGCTTCATAGTGTTCTCCTTTTTTGTTCTGTGTACTTTAAACAGTCAGATATTTCTGCACAAGCTCTTCGCTCAAGTCTTCCATTTTACCTTGTGCTGTCAATCGGCCACGGTCGAGGATGATAAAATGAGTACCCACCCGTCGGGCAAAGGCTAGTTTTTGCTCGACAATAAGGATGGTCATTTCACCGCTTTTGCGCAACTGCTGAATAATGTTTCCAATTTCTTGAACAATAGTCGGTTGAATGCCCTCAGTCGGTTCATCCATAATAAGAATACTGGGCTCGATCATCAGAGCCCGCGCAATAGCCAACTGTTGCTGCTGCCCGCCAGAGAGATCACCGCCACGCCGATTTTTCATTTCCAGCAAAACCGGAAAGAGCTCATAGACCTTATTCCACATATCGGTCTTAAAATTACCTTTTGCGAAACAACCGGTCTTAATGTTTTCTTCGACAGTTAGCTGTGAAAATATTTGCCGCCCTTGAGGTATGTAGGCAATACCACCTGGCGCTCTCTTTTCAGCGGCCATTCCAGTGTAATTAACGCCATCAAATACTATCTGACCGGTCACTGACGGAGCAAGACCCATGATGCTCTGCATCAATGTTGTTTTTCCAACGCCGTTTCGCCCTAATACACATAGACAAGCACTATCGGGCACATCAACCGAGACATCCCAAAGTGTATGACTTTGCCCGTAGTACTGATTGACCTGATTTATCGTTAGCACAAGCTATTCACCTAAGTACACGCGCCTGACGGCATCGTTTTTTTGAATATCATCCATGCTGCCTTCAGCAAGCACACTACCTTGATTCAGCACCGTCACACGATTAGCGATGGAGCGAACGAACTCCATATCATGTTCAACGACTACCACTGTGTGCTTACCCGCCAAATCGCACAGCAATTGTCCGGTTTTTTCCATTTCCTGATGCGTCATTCCGGCCACCGGTTCATCGACCAACAACAGCAAAGGTTGCTGCATTAACAACATGCCAATCTCTAACCACTGCTTTTGACCGTGGGATAACGTACCTGCCCGCGACAACATTAAATCGGTTAAACCAACGATACTGGCGACATCTTCAATTCGCCCCTTTTGTTCACTATCAATCTTGACTCTGAGTGTTGAAAAAACACGTTTATCATCGGCCAGTGCCAACTCTAAATTCTCAAACACATTGAGTTGCTCAAACACGGTTGGCTTCTGAAATTTACGACCGATACCCAGCTGTGCAATCTGATTCACTTCCAACGATAGCAAGTCAACATTTTTGCCGAAAACAACTTTGCCAGTATCCGGTCGCGTTTTACCTGTGATGATATCCATCATGGTAGTTTTCCCAGCGCCGTTAGCACCGATCACGCATCTGAGCTCACCGGTTTCTACATAGAAGTCCAGCGAGTTAATGGCTTTAAATCCATCAAAAGAGACACTCACGTTTTCCATGTACAGCATGGTGCTGCACTGCGCATCAAGCTGATCAAAAGCACTAGGGGCTAAGAAATCGAAGACTCGGTCTCGTCGTAGTAATCTAGAGTTGGCAGCCATAATTAACGCGCCTCCTTAGAGAAAAGGCCCGTAATGCCACGTGGTAAAAAGAGAGTGGCAAAAACAAACAAACTGCCCAGCGCAAATATCCAAAGCTCAGGCAATGCAACGGTAAACCAGCTCTTCGCATAGTTGACAACTAGCGCCCCTATTATTGGACCATACAGGGTCCCTCGACCGCCAAGCGCCACCCAAACCACCACTTCAATGGAACCCAACGGAGCCATTTCACGCGGGTTGATAATCCCCGCTTGAGGCACATATAGAGCACCCGCTAATCCAGCAAGGATTGCAGAAGTCGTAAACAAAAAGACCTTGTAGTGCTCTACGTTAAATCCGAGAAATCTGACACGCGATTCTGAATCCCGGATGGCTTTTGCTACACGCCCTGCACGCGAACGCACAATACGCTGAGAGAACAAATAGGTAGCCACCAGCAATACACCCGAGGCTACAAACAGGCCCACTCTCGTTGTTTGTTCGCGCAATGAAAAACCAAGAATATCTTTAAAATCGGTAAGACCGTTATTACCGCCAAAACCCATTTCGTTTCGATAAAAAGCCAGCATCAGCGCAAACGTCATCGCCTGAGTAATGATGGACAGGTAAACACCGTTGACCCGGCTACGAAATGCAAACCATCCAAAGACAAACGCGAGTATGCCTGGTGCTAAAACAACGCCGATCATAGCGATCGGAAAATGCTCCATGCCCATCCAGAACCATGGCAACTCATCCCAGTTTAAAAACACCATAAAGTCAGGAAGATCCGGGTTGCCATAAACACCGCGATCACCAATCTGGCGCATCAGGTACATTCCCATTGCGTAGCCACCTAAAGCGAAAAATGCGCCGTGGCCCAAGCTGAGTAATCCTAGATACCCCCACACCAGGTCAACTGAAAGAGCCAACATAGCAAGACAAAGGAATTTTCCTAACTGCGTTACGTTGAAGGTTTCTAAATGAAACGCGTGCGAATCACTCAACCCCAAATTAAGCAACGGAACGATAAAGATAGATGCGATAAGGCAAACTAAAATTGTCCGATCTAACGCATTGGCGCTATCACTGTAGAGGTTCATTGATCAATCCTCCACGGAACGACCACGCGGCGGAAACAATCCTTTGGGTCGTGTTTGAATGAAAAGAATAATACAGACTAGGACAACAACCTTAGCTAGAACAGCACCTGCCCAAGGCTCAAGAAATTTGTTAGCAACGCCAAGCGACATGCCAGCCACCAACGTCCCCCACAGATTCCCGACACCTCCAAATACAACGACCATGAAGGAATCAATAATATAGTTCTGGCCCAGATTCGGACCAACGTTACCCAACTGGCTTAAGGCCACACCGGCAATACCCGCTACACCCGACCCCAATCCAAAAGACATGGCATCGACACGACCAGAGCGTATGCCCATCGCTCTTGCCATGTTTCTATTCTGCGAGACTGCTCGCATCTGCAATCCGTATTGTGTGCGGGTAAAAATAATCAATAGTCCGGCAAACACAGCGAGACAGAAAAATATAATGACTAGCCGATTGAGAGACAGTGACAGAGCGGGATTAACCATCCACGACCCGGACATCCAAAAGGGATTGATAACGGCAACGTTCTGAGGCGACACGACTGTTCGAACAAATTGCTGAAGAATTAGGCTGATACCAAACGTTGCCAGCAGTGTTTCCAGCGGCCGGCCGTATAGATGTCTGATGACAGTTCTTTCTATTAAAATTCCAACGAGAGCCGAAACCAGAAAGGCTGCAGGAACAGCCAAAATAAGCGAGTAGTGAATAGCATTAGGAAACAACTGTTGGATAAGCCAGGTGGTATAGGCTCCCAACATAATCAGCTCTCCATGAGCCATGTTGATAACACCCATAACACCAAACGTAATTGCCAGCCCAATAGCGGCCACAACCAGAACAGAACCTAAACTAATTCCAAAAAATAATTGTTCGACTCGCGAATAAAATTGTCGGCTTTTCTCAGCTTCTTCAACAATGATTTGTGCTTTTGCTGCGAGTGCAGGATTTTCCTCTTCTGCCTGAAATTTTCTTACCGAATTAATTAAATCATTATCCAGTGTGCCATCAGCGTAATTCAGTGCTGCGATCTTTTGTTCTTCGCTGCCAGTGTCAAGATCACTTATGTAGACGATGTTGTCCATCGCTACTTGAATTCTAGGGTTTTCCTCTGTCAACCGGAGTTCACGAATACGTTCAATGACCGGGCGATCAATGTCTTCAGACAGATTAAGTACGGCATCGAGCCTAACATCATCGTCGGTATCCTCAATGGCCAACATACCGAGTATCGACTTTAAACTTTTTCGTAGCGCGTTATTCGCCGATACCTTGCGTAGTTTTCGCTTTTTGACAGCACCCAACTCAGTACCGTCAACCGCTGAAGTCATCGCATAAAGCTTGTCTTCCTTGACTGCAATCACAACGGTACCGCTGCTTTTCTCTACGTACAGATCACCATCAACCAAAGCTTGCAACCAAAGTGCTTTTCGTTGCGAATCAGATTGAATTATTTGGTCAATTGCGTCACTTTTCTCAGCTTTCTTCTTGCTGGTAAGAGGCTCTGCCAATTGCTGAATAAGCTCATCGGCTTCATTGGCGTGCGCATAAAATTGACCGGGGAAAAAAGCAGGTGACAACAGCAAAACAGCCAGAGCCACAAGCAGACGGCCATAAAAAAACTGGACGAGTCCACGCATAATAGGGATCTAAAAAGGTAAGTAGTTAGGTGTGCTAAGGATCAGGTGCCACAGAACGTGGCACCTGATTGGTTTCTTCCTAACTTAGAAGTTTTGTCCGGAACAAGTAGCTGTTGCTACGTTGTAGTTACCGCAAGACAAAGGTGCACGCCAGTCGGAGATAATTCCCTTGGAATCTGGAAGGTAGTCAGACCATGCATCGCCAGCTACTAAACCACTCGTTTCCCAAACGACATCAAACTGACCGTCTTCCTGGATCTCACCAATAAGAACCGGCTTAGTGATGTGGTGATTAGGCATCATTGTGGAATAGCCACCTGTTAAGTTGGGTACCGAGACACCGATAATTGCTGCTTCAACGGCGTCAGCATCAGTAGTACCTGCTTTCTCAACAGCTTTTACCCACATGTTGAATCCAATGTAATGAGCTTCCATTGGATCGTTAGTGACTCTTTCATCACTATCAACGAACGCCTGCCATGCATCAATAAACTCGTCATTGGAATCTGCTTCCACACTCATGAAGTAGTTCCACGCTGCCAGATGACCAACAAGTGGCGATGTATCAAAGCCAGACAGTTCTTCTTCACCTACTGAGAAAGCGATAACCGGAATATCTTCTGCTGATACGCCTTGGTTAGCCAGTTCTTTGTAAAAAGGAACGTTAGCGTCACCGTTTACCGTTGAAACAACCGCAGTCTTCTTTCCAGCGCTACCGAATGTTTTGATCTCAGAAACGATACTCTGCCAATCGCTATGACCAAAAGGCGTGTAGTTAATCAGGATATCTTCTTCAGCGACACCCTTCGCTTTTAAGTACGCTTCAAGAATTTTGTTGGTTGTACGTGGGTAAACGTAGTCAGTTCCAGCCAGAACCCATCGCTCAGCGCCGATATCATCCATCAGGTAATCAACCGCCGGAATAGCCTGTTGGTTAGGAGCAGCGCCTGTGTAATAAACATTCTTAGACGATTCTTCGCCTTCGTACTGAACCGGATAGAAGAACGGGCTGTTTAGTTCTTCAACAACTGGTAATACAGACTTTCTTGATACCGATGTCCAGGCACCGAAAGTAGCTGCAACACCTTCGATTTCAATAAGCTCACGGGCTTTTTCCGCGAACAGTGGCCAATCTGAAGCTGGATCAACAACAACCGCTTCTAGAGGCTTGCCGAGTAAACCGCCTTTTTTGTTCTGCTCATCGATAAGCATGAGCATCGTGTCTTTCAGTGTTGTTTCACTGATTGCCATGGTGCCTGACAGAGAATGCAAGATACCGACTTTGATTGCCTCTTGGGCATTCGCAGTGGATGCCATGCCCATTGTCAACGCCGACAATGACAGTAAACCAACACCCATTTTATTGTTTAAAAATTTAGAACGCACGAATATTTCTCCAAATATATTTAATCGTGCGCTATACATGTCGAATAACGTGCCAGTGTTACATGGCGTTTATTTCACTTATAAATCAACAACATATAGAATTTTAAATAATTCTCCGCAAAAACATCCGCCCCAAACAAAGGCAATTCACAATTTTTTAGCTCTGATAAGGTGCACTTGCGCCCTTTATTTCAGCCAAGAAGTTAAACCAAAACGATTTCCAAAGGGATCAACCATTACACAGGAATATTCACCTAATGCTGTTTGTGTTGGTGCGTTGTAAACAGCCCCTCCCATCTTCTCAACGGCATCCATTTTTTCAGATAACTTAGGCACGTTTAAATAGATAACGTTTCTGGAGTGGTTTCGACCAGCCGCTGTTCGAAAACCAATACGCGTACTGTCTACCGTAATAAACGCGTAGTCCAAGCCGACCCAACTGGGGGCAAATCCAAGCAACTTGCTATACCAGGACACAACCTTTTTTATGTCACTCACATAGAAGACAACGGCGTCTGATGAAAAACCGCTCATTGAAGCTTGACTGGAATCTGTATCGGACCTCTAAAACCAAATCCTCGCCAAATGACATCAGACTCTTTAGGCAACGACATATTGGGAAAGCGATCAAAGAGTATAGGCAACATGATTTCGCCAACGGCCTGTCGAGCGACACGATTGCCCTGACACATGTGAGGACCATTACCAAATGCCTGATGACGGCACTTATCCCGGTAAACATGGAAACTCTCTCCATCGGTATAAATATCCTCATCACGATTTGCGCTGGCTTGTATGGTCATCACGGTATCGCCTTTGGGAATATGACAACCCCGAATCTCAGTATCTTCTAATACAAGCCTGGATGATACTTGTATAGGTGCTACCCAGCGTATGCCTTCTTCAAAGGCTTTGTCCC
>CAZCKD010000110.1:0-10991 GCA_964498925.1 uncultured Granulosicoccaceae bacterium | reverse complement strand
GAAGCCAGGATTGCTATTTAGAATTTAAACTGCAAGCGCAACTAACTTGGTGATGCGTTGTCGGTTTTTTTCAGTTCTAGCTGCCGTTCACGGAACCAGATAAAGAGTCCGCTGGAAATAATAATCGACGTGCCGACAATGGTCTGTAAGTTGGGGGCTTGCCCGAAAACGACCCAACTAAAAATAGCAATATAAACAACTTGAGAATACACAGTTGGTGCAAGCACTGACGCTTCAGCCAGTTGGTGAGCTCGCGTTAAAACGGAATGTCCAATCATTCCCAGGGTTCCAATTAATACCAGCAAAAACCAACTGCTAAAACTCTCCGGCCACGTCCAGACGTACAAAGCAAAGGGACTCAGTAAGAGCGTGGCGGTACCGGCGACATAAAGCTGTACGGTTGCATTGCTATCAACCCCGGCTATGACGCGGCTCATCACGAAATAACAGCTGGCCCCAAGCATTGCACCAATCGCCAAAAATACATGTGGGTCGAATCGTTGACTCCATGGCTCAACTATCACCAGCACACCAATAAACCCGACAAGTACGGCCAGTATTCGCTTTATGCCAACGTGTTCTCCCAATACGGGAATGCTGAGTAAACACACGGTTAGCGGCGCGACAAAAAATATGGCAATCGTGGTCGTCAGCGGTAAGTACATTAAGGCTGTGAAATTTAATAGGGTGGATCCGAACAAAAACAGGGCTCGAATCACCTGTAATCCCGGCCTATTCGCCTTGACCATGGAGAGACCATGACGCGGAAAATAAAACAAAGCCGTACAGACAAAATGCCCTAAATACCGCACCCACACCACTTGGAGTACAGGCACGGCGGCTGTAACCAACCACTTGGCTGTTGTGTCCATGCTAGCGAAGCAAAAGAACGCAAGCAGCATCAGCAAATAGGCGGAAGTCAGTTGAGACACGAATTGAATTTACGATAAAGAGTCAGAAATTGCGAAAGAACAGCTTGCCCGTTTCGAAAAATCACCTTTGCACAACCAGAGCAAAACTATCATGGCGAAACTACAGACGCTTGGGCAGAAAACTTGTGGATGCCGCTGATGAAAAATGCATGACAGCCAGCACAAAGAAGAATACATGAAAAGGGAATACCACAAGCACCGCGCTTACGATTAAGGGCGTTAAAAGCTCCGACGCCTCGCGCCACGTAGAAAATACGGCTGTCATTTCTACCCGCTCTCTGGGTTTGACGCTACGCATAAAGGGAATGTTTCCCAGCACATCCAGTAATACGCCACCCAAAGCGCCTGAAACCCAGAACAGAACCCCCATGGGCGTCGGCTCGCCCAACAAACCGAGCATGACCAGGCTGAGACCGGTCAATGATAATCCCACAGCAATAACCTGTCGGGTACCAAACCGTTGGGAGGCTTGTCTTATCGCCGGACTAAAAAACAACATAGCCGAGATTCCGGACAACAATAGCCCGGCAGACCAGACGGGCAACCCTGCTTCTACCAGATAGATAGGACCATAAATAAACAGCGCGACCCAGAAACAAGAGCGGCTAAGCGTGATTCCGTAAGCGATGCGCAAACGTTTTTGACCTGAGTATCGTTTAATGGCCTGCCACGGGTTTTTACCCTGAGATTGTGCTTTAACAACAACCTTGTTATCACCCAGTCTGAGCTTCCAAAAATAGCCCAGCATGAGAGCAGCAGCTATCATCGATAAAATGAACGGGACATTGGTGTATCCGTTTTCAACGAGCCATGATCCTGCAAACGGGCCGACCAACCAGGCGGCACCCGTGTATTGCATACGGCGGGACTCGTTCAACGACAACTCCTTTTTGCCTATGTAATCCATGATGTACAAAGACATACAGACCGTATAAATAGAGGCAGCAGCCGATCTAAGCCCAATGCCCAACGGCAGCAATACGGTGGATCTGGAGTACAACAACGCAGCTGCAAGAATTAAAATAACCGCCCCTAGCGAGACCAACCAACGACGTTGAATGAGTCTTTCCAAAGTACCCAAATTCAAGGTAATGCATAAGGTCAACACGCCAGCTGCCAGATAGGCTAAAGCTACGTTCTCTTTTGAGCCAAGCGCATCCAAAGCCACCAACGGGACAATACTGACTAACACGGAACGAGCGAATCCCTCGATAGCCGACATTCTCGCCAGGTTGGTGCTGGTATTACCAGCGATTTCGGTCAGTGCGGCGGGACGGCGATGGAACATGTCAGGTGATTGCCATGGCTTTAAACGGGATCGATTCCATCTCGATGTTACGAGAGAGGTCTAATTAGGTATAGCAGCAACTAACTCATGGGTTTACACCACTGTCCAAATTACGGCGTGCTGCGTCAGTATCAGGATAGTATTAAGAAACTTGTAAGATTTTTTCGGCTGAGTGACACTGTGTCACCACCTACCTCTGCATGGGGCCGCTATGTTCTCCAAAAAGACGCTTAAATTTTTAAAAGACCTGGAAAAAAACAACAATCGAGATTGGTTTAACACCAACAAGCAAGTCTATGAAGATGTCGTGCGCACCCCTGCGCTCGAATTCATCGAGTCCATGGCTCCAGCATTGCAGAAGGTTTCACCCTACTTCAATGCGAATGCAAAGAAGGTCGGTGGCTCGCTCATGCGGGTCTATCGCGATACACGATTCGGGACAGACAAAACACCTTACAAAACGAATATCGGTATTCACTTCCGCCACGTCAGAGGTAAAGATGTGCATGCTCCGGGTTTTTATGTCCACATCGAACCAAAGGAGGTATTTTTCGGCGCAGGTATTTGGAGACCTGAAAGCAGCACCCGAATGGCAGTGCGCACGCTAATGGTTGAACACCCGGATGAATGGCTGGGCATCACGAAAAAACTGACTCGAAAAGGAGACTTTTCACTAGAAGGTGATTTCCTGAAACGAGCGCCTAAAGGCTTCTCACCAGATCACCCGCTCATAGAGGATTTAAAGCGGCAGGATTACATCGCTATTTCTTCACTACCGACCTCTGCAATAGTCGCCACCGATTTTTCTAAGCAAGTCGCAAAATTGATGAAAAGCTCCGCTCCGCTTATGGCGTTTTTATGCACCGCAGACGACCTGATGTTCTAGCAAATCAGCTAATCAACGTTAAGTTGGGGGGTAAAAACGCGCAGGCGCGCACACTGCGAATTATTTTGCTGAAGCACCTCAAATTTCGTTACTACTCCTCATTGACTCTGTGTCTGAATCGCGTACCTTGGTCGTATTAATCCTCACTACTCGGTGCACGGTTCACAAATTTATGCGTCTCATCCCGTACATTTTTTTAATGCTCATCTTGCCCTTGTCAGGCACCCAACAAGCATACGGTAACGAGTCCGGTGAAAACATGTGTGTTGTTAGCACAGACACTTCCGGCAAGTTGTTTCAGGCACGCGAGCTTTTCGAAAGCCAGTGTTCAACGCACACTCTCGTCGACTGTGACCCGATCAAGGGCGGAGGATGGCAATGTGCATCAGCAATCATCGGACTGAACGCACCGCGTATGGCCGCAACACCGACCGTAACCCAAACAGCAGACGCCGACGGTAATAACCAAGCAGATGATGGACTGGGTTCGGACAATGACCTAAGCAACACAGATAGCAGCGCCTCCGATAGTGAATCTAACCAACCGGCTCAGTGTTATGCCGTAGCAACAGGTTTATTTCAATCTAAAGTCGCATTCGCCCAACAGTGTGCAGCCTATCAACGTCAGGACTGCGATCCACTGGGAAACAATCGCTGGGTTTGTAGCTCCGCTAAAATCCTAAACGCCAATGGCCTGGGTATTGACGAGCAACTAACTGTCGTTGATTCAACGGTAACTACCGATTCGAATTCGCCGACTGAGAACACAAGCAACAACACGACGTCACAGAACAATAACGTCGATAACACGTCGCAAACCAATCCAACAGTCGGTCGGTTGAAGACAAACGACCTACTCGCTCTGCACTACGATAACTGTCCGGACAAAGATGACGGACATGCCATCCCGGCAGGAAAATCCATCGTTGAAAAATTTGGCATCAACAACGTCATGGTTGTGAACGGCACGTGTGGCGACAGCATTAAAAACAGATTCAACCCTGATAGTAACGCAGTCGTTCAAGCCTCATGGGGCAGCGAATACCTCGACGCTCACGGCAACAATAACAACGCGGTATGGGATGCAACAAACCGTTGGGCAAGCACATTATCTAACGGTGCTGAAGTTTGGGTCGCTGAAGGTGGTCAATCCGATTTCACTGCTGATGTCGTGAGACGTATTGAAGCCAACTACTCTGGCATCAACTTGAAGAACATCCACGTTATACAACACAGCGCTGGTGCAACGGCTTATAACGAAGCTTTTACCAATCCCAACAATCTGTCTTACTTGAAAAACAAAACCAGCTATCAGGCCATTCCTACCGGTAATGCAGGTAACAATGGATCTGCTGATCTTAATGAACAATCTCAATACTTCGTCGTCACTGCACGCGCAAGTCGATTCAGTGTCGAATGGAATGCCGGTTTTAATTACTTGAAACCAGACTGTGCTATTCGCACTGAAAACTGTAAGTTGGATTTTAGCGACACTGTCGAACTTCTGTATATTGTCAACGATCAGCAAACAAAGACCGTCAACGACTTTGCCAATACCTATTTAAAGTAATCGGCTGACAAGACCGTCCGACGTTAACTATGTACCCTGCATTGAGAGGGTTATGGTCCTTTAACCCGTTTTCTATTACTGCTAACCTGCAGTTAATAGAAACACTGTTAAGGAGCTGGCCATTCTCATATTAAAACCCAACTGCGAATGTTGCGATAAAGACCTCCCTGCAAATTCAACCGAAGCAAGAATATGCTCGTATGAATGCACATTCTGTCAATCTTGTGTCGATGACATTTTAAGTAACGTTTGCCCAAATTGTGGCGGTGGATTCGTACCCAGACCTATCCGGCCTACAGTAGCCAGACGTAAAAATACAAGTGTGGAACATCAGCCGGCTTCAACTGAGCGAGTTCGAACTTCATATACTCATGACGAGCTCAGGGCGTTTTCCGAACTTGCAAAGAACATTGCCCCTGCTAATCGATAATATTTTTCAAGAACAATCGCATTACGTGTTTTAATCCTGACTAACTTAAAATTTATTTTCAGGACAAATAAACATGTTGGACCAGCGACTAGAAGCTGACACCATCGCAGTCTGTATGACATCGGCATCTCATGTTCGCTTAATGAACGACGCTAGATGGCCTTGGCTCATTCTTATACCCACGCAAGCTGACATTCAAGAATTGCATGATCTGAGCGATGCAGAGCGCACTTTATTCATGGCTGACGTCAATACAGCCAGCAGGATCATGAAGACCACAACGGCTTGTCAGAGCGTCAATGTTGCGATGCTGGGAAATGTCGTTTCCCAACTACACTGCCACGTGGTCGCCAGAAATCCTGATGATGACAACTGGCCCGCCCCCATATGGGGGTATGGCGTATCTCGCCCCTATTCAGAGCCACATACTCAAGCGGCCAAGCTAATCCATGCCATCTCTCAGGCATTCGTATAATTTCCTCCACCACACGGTACTCTGACCTACCCATAAACCTTAGTAAACTGTAAGCTTGAGGGGTACAAGTAATCGCCTGTTTCCCGATGAGCGCACCTAAACTAGACACCACATTAGTCAAACGGCTGCTGGATGCGATCTCATCCGACATACTCCCGTTAACCGAAAAGTCCGTCGAAAGAGGTAACAAAATATTTGGTGCAGCTCTGCTGAGAAAATCGGACTACAGCACCTATCTTGCGGAAACGAACAACGAAATAGAAAGCCCGCTTCATCACGGTGAAATGCACCTGCTGAAGCGTTATTTTGAACAGGCGGCCGACACCCGATTACCCCCGGAAGAGCTGTTATTTTTAACCACTCACGAGCCCTGCAGCCTGTGCTTGTCTGCCATTACCTGGTCAGGTTTTGACAACTTCTATTATTTTTTCAGCCATGAAGACTCGCGCGATGAGTTTGAAATTCCTCACGACCTGAAAATACTCAAGGAAGTGTTCGATGTTGATCCTGGAGAATATCGGCGTTCTAATGCCTTTTGGCAGAGTCACGGCATTCAAGCCTGGATGAAAGAAAATGGCAACGAACTCGACTCTGAGACTAAAAGTTCCCTCGAAGCGGACATTAGCCAGATAAAACAACGGTACGACCAAGCATCTAATCATTATCAATCTGGAAAAGCCGATAATCAGATTCCATTGAATTAAGCACACCAGTGTTATTGAACTTATTAATTAAAAACAGAATCTCTTAAATTAAACGAAAAAGCTATCCTATCCATGCAAGTCTCATTTACCCAATCGTTAATTCCCAAGGCGTTCGCTCAGTGCGCAGGGTTGGCGGCGCGCGTGAATGCATGCAAGACTTCGGGTGCAAGCGCGGGTGCAAGCGCGGGCTCTGGTGTAATAGCAAATTCGTTTGCAATCCTTCTGATTTCGCTAAGTCTCAACACGAACGCGCAGGACGAGAGCATTACTTTCGCCAACGCTTCTCTGGCGGCAGCATTTTACGCCGACAGCTCGTGCCTACTAACCGTCGATTCGCTGGTTCAAACGGGACAAACTATCATCGACGCCGATGTTGATGATGCGGGCTCTCGCATGCTCATTCATTGTGATACCGAACAAGGCAGGCGTTTGACCCTCCTGGCTCGTGGTGACGCTCTCAACGTGGCACAGAGGGTTCCTCTACTTACACGCGCCCAAATTCAAGAAGGTGAGTTCGGTATGATCGCGTGGTTAACGCGCGCCGGGGTGAACTACGCTGACGACAGTGCCCCGCGTCGCTATGTTGTCGGGGGAAATGTCATCCTTAGAAAATCACCACCGGCCGATGTTGCAGGCTACGCACTACACACACAACGCCAGTCTTTTGCTCAACTTTCCGGCACTCTGGAACCGATTCTAACCACCGGCAACTCAATGCCCTTTAAAGTTGTACCGATGGATTCAGAGATAATGAAATCCAACCCACCTGATTCACACTCTACCGATTCAGACGTGCACGAGAACACCGACGAAGGTTCATCCAATTAATCAAGGAATTAGAACTAGTTGATGGATGCGCTTAGCGAGTAAACAGCGGTGTCTGAATACAGGCTTTAATACCCTATTCATTTTTCAGATAGTCAGGTGGGATCAACCAAAAATTTCCATGCTGATGCTCCAAAGGACGCAGTTCACTTCCGGGGGAAGCACTATGCACTAGCGTTGTCAGCAAATCTGAACTGACATCCGAATTACTAAAAAAATAATCGTGCCCTGACAGAGACTTTACGTTTTGGGCCTGTACAAAATCCACATTTCCGACACGCTCCAGAATAGATCTATCACGGACATCAATATCTTTGGGCGCGAGCAATCCGAAGCGAACACCTTTCATCAACAACTGAGAAATGCTCAGCGCTTTGTCGGTGTTTGTAGTGTACACAGTCACTCGACCCAGCGCCGTTGCAAATGCTTCAGCCATTAGCCTTTGTCTAATGACCCCATAGTCCAGATCGGGTGCTGCCAGTATCAGATTTTCAATCTTGAAGGCCGACTTGGCGCTAGTGCCATGCCCCCGGTGTTCAATGATTAATTCTCTAAGCGCTGTGGTGATTATATCGGTCCCACGGCTATGGGCGATGATTTGTATTTTCTCAATCTCCGGCGTATCAAAGAGGGTTCGCAACATTTCCTTCAGATGGAAGACTGTAAACATCCCTGATACTCTATCTATGAAGTACCCACGGATCCCACCTGCACCAGCGGGCCAACTATAGAGGATAGGTACCGGCTTTCGCTCCATAAAATGCCAAAGGCCACCGAGCGTTTGCGCTGCATACTCAAACGTGTTGTTAAATCCATGAACAAAAATAACGACATCTTTCGTATCTTGTTCTGACATCCTTTTTTTAATCAGGTCGCTGAATTGCTCTTTTGCGGATTTCAGTAACGTTCGGGTGGCTGCATCAACATTCACCTCACCATCTACAAACGAAAACAGATAGGGCGATGCAGGATACTGGCCGTGCTCAACTGCTGAGTAGCTACCGTATTTAACGCGGGAACCACGGGAGCCGTCGCTGATATCCGATAGCTGCTGCCAATTCAGTGAGGGCTCTAGTCCTATAGATAACTCACCAAACGCCATGGCGTTTGATCGAGTTTGCCGATAATCAGAGACAGTTTTATCAACTGATTCATTGCGCCTATCCGTCACATAGAGCAGCTTTAACTCAGTACCATCGACCGCATTTTTTCCAGATTCGACCGAATAGGAGTTTTCCGCAGAAAATAGATTAGGCGTAGGCATAAACGACCGCGTTGTTGAGCAACCTGCGACCATCAGGATAATTATATTTAATAGTGCGAATCTTTGAATCATCATTGTCAAACCACTCGCAAATTGAAGAATCTGCTTATTTCGCTACCAAATCTAGTTTCTTACCGCACCGCCACCATGCAATAGACCATAAATACGAATTCGGGTTTCAGGCGTTTTCGCTAGTCGTATAAACGCATCACGCTCTCTTTTGAACATATCTTGTTCTGACACCTGCTGTTCCGATCCATCATCACTACACATGATAGTGGCTATACCCATAGCGACCGTTTTATCGTGTGGGAAGAAATCCTTTCTGGCTATTCCTTCGTCCATAAAAGCAGCCATACGATCGAGGATATCTCCTCCAGCTAGAGTGAACTCCGGCACCGCTTTTGGCGAGTAGCTGCTCGATAATGATCTTAACTCCTCGATGGATCGTTTATACAAGCGATCACGATTCATAATTTCGACGTCATGGTCAGGTCGAAAATACTGCAGCTTTTCAGCTGTTTGAGGCGATGATGCAGTTGCGCCATAGCCAAGTTTCATCCAAGCATTCCACGCCGCCTTGCTCCAATCACCTGTCGATTCGTAGTAACGCAAGTAGGTCTCTTTAACGCCGCCACCGGATGGCACAACCCCGACCGCACTCTCAACTAGACCAACCACGGAGTTACTGTGCATCACTAATTTATCGCAGTGCAGTAGAACCTCGAACCCACCCCCTAGAGACAACCCGGAGGGTGCGCCTACCACGGGAACATTCACATATTTAAGCGCTGCAACGGCCTGCTGAAAATCATCGAGAAACCCGTCCATTCCCTCCCAGTCTTCGTTATCTATTTGTGCCAGAAAGGCATTGAGATCAACACCTGCTGAATAGTGTTGTGCATCGTTGTGTATCAGAATGCCTCGACCGGGGTCTTCTGCAGCTTTTAATACCATCTGCATGGACTCACCCGTTAAAGCGTTCGCTTTGGAGTGAAATTCAACCAGGCGTAGGTCATCCTCAATGGCATACACACTGGCCGCCCTATTGGAATACAAAGGTGCCAGAGTTTGTTTAGTGAGATGGAAACGTACAACGCCGTCAGGCAGGTTCACTGGCAGGGTGTCTCCGTTTGCATGCTGCACATGAAGCTCATCACCCACCTTGAGATAAAAGGGCTGGTTTCGAGTCAAGGCTTTTGGTACTGCTGCCCCTGTGGCTGATAGCAATTCACTAACAGTTGCGGCACCGATGGCATCAATCATTTCGAACGGACCACGCAGCCAGTTGAAACCGAGTTTCATAGCGTCATCTATATCTTGCGCAGAGTCGGTCACATCACCTAACAAGCTGGCTGCATAACCTAACACCCGCCCTAAAACGTTCTGACAAAATTGGGCCTCTTTATCAGTGCCTTTTATTAGATCAGTTAAGGGTTCTTGCTGGTTTGCCGTTCGTTCGGCCGCCACTACCGCACGCTCGGGAAGATCTACTGCTGCAGATCGATAGCTCCCTGTAGTCAGGTCTCTGGCTTGCCGCTCGTCTGACTCACCTTCAATGTAAAAACCGCCTTTTCCTTTGTTGCCTGTGTACCCGGCAGCGACCATCGCATTTATCATGTCGCTTTCTGCACCAACGGCATGGAAGGCGTCTCCTTCGGGCAGAATGCTGCGCAGCGAGCGCACAACATCGGCCATAAGGTCAATACCAATCAAATCGTAAAGACCAAAAACGCCGGTTTTAGGAATGCCCATTGGACGCCCCATCAAAGCATCAGCGGTCTCGACAGGTAGATCCAGCTTGAGCGCTTCGTCAATACCGACCTGTAGCGCGAATACGCCAACTCGGTTACCCAGAAAACCCGGTGTGTCGTTGCAACTAACAACACCTTTACCCAGCTCTTTGTCGTTGAAATCTGCTAGACGCTCCATAACATCTGCACGCGTGTCAGTGCCTCGAACCAACTCCAACAAACGCATATAGCGAACAGGATTAAAGTAGTGAGTAATTGCAAATCGTTCCCGAAATTCTGTTGGCATTGTTTCAACCAACAGCTTGATGGGAATCGTCGATGTGTTGGATGTCACGATGCAATCAACTGGCACAACATCATTTAAACGCTTATATAGGTCTCGTTTGATATCCAGCCGTTCAACGATGGCTTCAACCACCCAATCGGCATCGGACAGCTTGTCAAAGTCATCACGAATATTGCCCACCTCGATGAGCTCAGCCGCGCTGCGATGCATCAATGCTGGAGGGTCGGATTTGAGTAATCGCTCTACGGCGCCCGCAGCAACGGCATTCACGCCAGCCGCTTTCTGGGTGTCACTATCTCCTGAATCTTCAGAGGGAAGATCAAGTAACAGAACGCGATGCCCGGCATTAGCGATCTGTCCGGCAATTCCGGCACCCATCGTACCCGAGCCAATCACGGCAATTCGTTTGAACATGATATTCCAGCGTATAAAGTTTTAGCGATTATACCGCTGGTGCGAGGCCTAGCTTGTTGAAGTCGAAAGGAATTGACGTTATTTTCGCCTCTACCTTCGATCGATCCGCCAGTCTAACTTCAGTGGAGCTCTCGCTGGCGAGCGGTTCTTCGAGCATCGCTGT
>CAZCKD010000109.1:0-11178 GCA_964498925.1 uncultured Granulosicoccaceae bacterium | reverse complement strand
ACGAACTCTGTGTCATCGACTTTTCCGCGTCGCGTATATAGCGCACGACCGAAGCCAACTGAAAAGCGCAGCACCTTGATACCCACCCGACGAGCCACCCAGAAGTGGCCGAATTCGTGGATAGCTACCAGCAGCCCAAGAGCCGCCAGAAATGCCAGGGCGCTTACAACTACATTGCTGAACATAAACACATCATGACGGTGAATAAATTAACTGTTCAAATATTAGTGAATAGGATTCAAGCTGAACTAGCAGCAACTAGTTCGAGCGCCATTTCTCGAGCATTTCTATCTGCATCAATGATAGTGGTCAAATCGGAAGCGGGGGATATTTTTGAACGACTTAGCGTATTTTCAACCACTTCAAATAGTTGTAAAAATGCAACAGATTCAGACAAAAATGCATCCACTGCAATTTCGTTTGCCGCGTTCAATATCGCTGGCGCTGTACCACCTGCTCGTTGAGCTTCAAAGGCCAATCGCAATAACGGGAACCGCTCAGTATCCGGTTTTTCGAAATGTAGCCCTGCCAGATCGAAAAAATTCAGAGGTTCGACACCCGACTCTATTCTGTCCGGCCAGGCCAGGCAGTGAGCTATGGGTGTACGCATATCTGGCCGCCCCATCTGCGCTAGGACCGAGCCATCCTCGTAACTGACCATGGAGTGAATGATGCTCTCAGGATGCACGACGACTTCGATATCATCAGCCGACACACCGAATAGCTGACAAGCCTCGATGACCTCCAATCCTTTGTTCATCAACGTCGCAGAATCGATAGAAATTTTCGGTCCCATCGACCAATTAGGATGCTTCAAAGCTTGTTGCGGCGTTACAACACGCAGCTCTTCAATCGTACTATTACGTAATGGTCCGCCCGATGCGGTTAGAAGAATTTTTACCATTCCGTCTGTGTTTACACCGCCCGATGTTGCCGGGAGGCTCTGAAAAATGGCGTTGTGCTCGCTATCAACAGGCAAAATGAGCGCACCTGACCTTGCTGCCGCGTTCATCAGCAGCTCTCCGCTCATAACCAGCGATTCTTTATTAGCCAGTAAAACGCGCTTTCCGGCCTCAGCAGCGGCAAGCGTCGACAACAATCCGGCGGCACCGACAATGGCGGCCACCACGGTATCCACTTTTTGCGCTGAGGCGATGTCGTTCAGCGCATTAACCCCACTCTCTACCCGTGTTGAAAGGCCTGCTTCACGGCATTTAACTGCAAGCTGCTCAGCCCCTTCTTCCGAAATAAGCACGGCAACCTCAGGGTGGAAGGCGAGGCACTGCTCGAAGAGGGCATCCACGCGGGAATGCGCTGACAGAGCGTAAATGGAGTATCGATCGGGATGTCGGGCGACAACATCCAGCGTACTTTTACCAATGGAACCGGTTGCCCCCAACACGGTTAATAATTGGGATTCAGCCACAGCTAAACCTCAGGCTTGAGTGTCTTTGAGACGATGAACAATCGACGCACCTACAACTAAACGCCTCATAGCCAAAGCCAGATAAACAAAAATACCGGCACCGCGGAAAGCACGCCATCGATTCTATCCAGCACCCCTCCGTGTCCAGGCAACATCTGACTGCTGTCTTTCATATCAGCCGCACGCTTTACACGGCTCTCGTACAGATCACCCACTACAGAGGCACCTGCGGCAACAAGCGTGGCGACAAAAAGCTTGAAGTGATTTCCATCAGCCCAAGGTGAAAATATCAGCACAACGACTAAGACAGCAGTGACGACGGCTAATCCACCGTAAACGCCTTCCCACGTCTTACCCGGGCTAATCGCTGGCGCAAGCTTGTTTTTGCCGAAACGTCGCCCGCTGAAGTAGGCGCCAATATCCATAAGCCAGACAATACTCATGACATAGAATAAAAATGCAGTGGATGCTGACGGTACGAAGCTTCTCAAATTCTGAATCGCTAGCGCACTAACGATGAATAAAAATGCTCCTGCCACCAGCAATGTGACATCCGGAGTATCGATGCGTCCCATGGTTGGCTTTAGGTAAAAGAGTACCGGTACGGCCGCCCAAAACAAAAATGCCAAAAGACTCAGCCAACGGAGCCACTCTTCATTGTAAGGAAAATACATCGCAACAAGAGACGCCAGACCAACAACCGCAGCAAACGCTGTTTGCATAGCCTCATCCCGAATGCCGCTTAAACGACTCCATTCCCAGGCAGACGCTGCGACGACGAATCCGAGAATGAGCGCAAACAAATCAGCACTTGCAAACATAAGTGACGCGCCAAACAGCACCAACAGAACAACGGCTGTGATTATTCGGGTTTTAAGCATGACTATCCTGTACCTGTTCGCCCGTTCGACCAAAACGACGCTGGCGTCCTGAGAAAAATTCGATTGCGTTAGCCAACTCAGAATCGGAAAAGTCCGGCCATAGGACGTCCGTAAAATACAATTCTGTATAAGCCAGATGCCATAACAGATAGTTACTTATCCGCTTTTCTCCGCCGGTTCGAATAAACAAATCGGGTTCGCCGATATCGGACAGGGACACGTACTGAGAGAACAAATCTGAGTCTACTGCCTCGGGGTCAAGACTGCCGTCTTTTGCTTTTCTGGCAATCTGCTTGGCGGCGTTCACGATATCCCAACGGCCACCGTAGTTAACGGCAATAGACAATTTCAAACCATCGTTGTCTTTGGTCAGTTCTTCTGCGTAATTCATCTCGTGCTGAAGCTTCTCACCGAACGCGGACCGCTCGCCAATGAACCGAATAGAGACGTTATTTTCTTTCAGTTTGCTGACTTCACTTTTCAATGCTCTCAAAAAGAGATCCATGAGTAAGCCAACTTCTGTTTCGGGGCGTTTCCAGTTTTCACTGGAAAACGCGAACAGCGTGAGCGCATCGATTTGCTGACGGGCACACACCTCAACGATATCCCGCGTTGTGCGAAATCCGGCTTGATGACCCGCAGCGCGAGGCCTGCCTCGCTTCTTCGCCCAGCGGCCATTCCCATCCATGATTATCGCTACGTGGCGAGGTCGAACGGCATCAATTGAGGACACGGGGTTTCTCTGTAACGTTAAGCTTACCGGGCAATCCTGTACTGAGCTCTAGGAGCCAATAGGATACGTATGCGATTTCAAAATCGAAATCAAACTTCCATCAAGTCTGATTCTTTTTTACCAAGAATAGAGTCGATTTGTTTGATAGCAGCGTCGGTCAACTTCTGAACTGACTCCTCGCCTTTACGCAGGTCATCTTTAGAGATTTCCTTTTCCTTTTCCAGCTCTTTCAGATCGCTGTTTGCATCTCGACGAATATTTCTAACAGCCACGCGAGAATTTTCCGCTTCGCCGCGAACCATTTTGACCATATCTTTACGTCGCTCTTCGGTCATTGGTGGAACCGGTACACGGATGACAGTCCCTGCTGTATTAGGGTTAAGGCCTAAATCTGAATTGATGATCGCTTTCTCGACAGCAGGCACCATAGATTGCTCCCATGGCGTTACTGTCAGCATACGAGCATCTTCAACATTGACGTTTGCAACCTGACTTAAAGGCGACTCAGCACCGTAGTAATCTACCTTGACGCTTTCCAGCAAACTGGGATGCGCGCGGCCTGTGCGCATGCGAGATAGTTCGTTTTCCAAGGAATCCGCGGTTTTACCCATGCGAATTTTTGCATCTTTTAAAATATCGTCAATCATTGTTCGAACCTATTAATCCAGTTGCTTAACGGTCGTTCCGATGTTCTCTCCCATGACCAGGCGCATAAGATCTCCGCTCTTGTTCATGTCAAAAACTTTTACAGGAAGATTGTTATCCCGGCACATAACAATGGCCGTCTGATCCATCACTCCCAATCTTTTTTCTACCGCTTCGTCGAAACTCACTATGTCGTATTTTACAGCGTCATCGTGCTTCATCGGATCTTTGTCGTAGATTCCGTCTACTTTGGTACCTTTGATCATGATGTCAGCGCCGACTTCCACCGCGCGTAAACTCGCAGCAGAATCAGTGGTAAAAAACGGATTACCTGTTCCAGCCGCGAACAGTACGATGCGCCCCTTTTCCAGATGGCGTACAGCTCTGCGACGAATGTAATCTTCGCAGACAGAGTTGATTTCGAGTGCAGACATAACTCGGCAGTACGCACCTTGATTTTCCAAGGCATCCTGCATTGAAAGGCAGTTAATGACGGTTGCCAGCATACCCATGTGATCACCGGTGACGCGATCCATTCCAGCTTCTGCCAGCCCTGCACCACGAAATATATTGCCGCCACCGATAACCATAGCGACTTCGACACCAGCATCGCTGACGGCCTTAACCTCGGTTGCCAGACGGCGAATGTAGCCTGGGTCAATACCGTAATCCATGTCACCCATCAGCGCTTCGCCGCTGAGTTTCAACAAGATTCGTTCGAACACCGGACCTGCAGTTTCCATTTGACCTTGACTCATGAGTTAGATTCGGGCGTCGACGCTCCCGAATACGTTGATACAAAAAAGCCGGGAACAAGCCCGGCTTCGTTCACAACAATTCTAGATCGGATAAATGTGTTTGCGTACACTTTTATGATGTCGCAACTCAATGGCAATAAAAACCGTATTTTTTTGCCGCATTTATCCGACGGTCTCCACGCAAAAGCGCTTATTTATGCACCGCGAACTTGCGCCATAACTTCGTCTGCGAAATTCTCTTCTTTCTTCTCGATGCCTTCACCGACTTCAAGACGAGAAAATCCTGCAACTGTGGCACCTTTTGACTTCAGCAACTGGCCGATTGTCTGGTCAGGATCCTTTACAAAAGGTTGGCCCACTAGCGTGATTTCTGCCAGGTACTTGCGCATACGCCCTACGACCATCTTCTCGATGATTTCAGCAGGCTTTCCGCTTTCCGCAGCTTCTGCCATGAAAATAGATTTTTCTTTTTCGAGAAGCTCAGCAGGAACACCTGACTCGTCAACACAAACCGGATTACTTGCAGCGATGTGCATAGCGATATCTCTGGCAAGGTCTACGTCGCCATCAGTCACTTCGCAAACCACACCGATACGACCGCCATGCGAGTAAGACGCGAATACACCGGCGTCAGTACTACCGGAGAGACTACGACGAACCTGAATGTTCTCACCGATCTTGGCTACCAGAGTTTTACGAACCTCTTCAACCGCTTCACCGTCAACAGTGAGCTGATCAACGCTTTCGGGCTTTTGAGAAAGAACCGCATCAACAACTTTGTCTGTAAATGCAACGAAATCTTCTGCTTTAGCCGCGAAATCAGTTTGGCTATTGATTTCAACCATACCGAAGCTTTTTGCATCGTCGGCAACTTTGATCGCTACTACGCCTTCAGCCGCAGTATTTCCTGATTTCTTGTCTGCTTTGGCCAGACCAGAAATACGCATCGCTTCCACAGCAGCGTCCATATCGCCGCCTGCTTCAGTCAATGCCTTTTTGCATTCCATCATGCCGGCGCCTGTGCGCTCGCGCAGCTCCTTAACCATGCTCGCCGAAATGGCCATGTTCTTTCCTCTTTATTAAATCAAACGCTCTGCCCACCTTTTGGGATTAAGCAGAACCTAGTTGGGTTGTCGGGGTTTCGATCGCTCATTGTTGCGACCGAAACGCCGTAGCAATCTTCCGGGCACTAGTCAGTGCACCGGAGAGAGATTCACTTACTCGCTGGGTGCAGCGGAATCAGCAGCGGCTGGGGCCGCTTCAGCTTCTGCAGCTGCAGGAGCTTCTTCAGCAGCTGCCTCTGGAGCGGCTTCTTCTGCAGGAGCGGCCTGAGCGTCAGCAGCGGCTGCTGTTTCCTCGTCCATTCGTCCTGAAGAGCGTTTGCCGTCCTGAATAGCAGATGCCATGGCCTCAACGTAAAGCTGAATGGCACGGATGGCGTCATCGTTACCCGGGATGACGTAATCGATTCCGTCAGGTGAATTGTTTGTATCAACAACACCAATGACCGGAATACCAAGCTTGTTAGCTTCAGTGATAGCGATACGCTCGTGGCCGACATCAACAACAAACAGTGCGTCCGGGAGACGTTCCATGTGCTTGATTCCACCCATGCCGCGATCCAGCTTTTCGTATTCGCGCGTTAAGCCGAGGGCTTCTTTTTTACTCAGGCGTTCGAAACTGCCGTCATCACGCATAGCTTCCAGCTCAAGCAGTCTTTTGACGGACTGTTTAACTGTTTTGAAGTTAGTCATCATGCCGCCGGACCAGCGACGGTTGACGAAAGGCATGTTGCAGCTTTCAGCAGCCTGACGAACAGCATCACGCGCAGCGCGCTTCGTGCCTACAAAAAGGATACGGCCATTTTTTGACGCGACCTTTCCGGCATAATTAGTAGAGTCGATAAGGGCTGGAAGGCTCTTTTCGAGGTTGAAAATGTGGATATTGTTTCGCTCACCATAAATGTAGGGAGCCATTTTCGGCGCCCAATAACGTGTTTGGTGTCCGAAATGCACGCCTGCTTCAAGCATCTGGCGCATGGTTACATCAGCCATTGAGTATTCCTCTGGTTGGGTTTGGCCTCCGCAAGCCAACCGCGACTGACCCTCTGGAGACGTCTCCTTCAGGCACCCGGCCGGGTTGATACGACTTGCGTGTGAAATCCGCTGCACTAATGTGGTCGCGGTTAGCCCGTCTTTATAACACATTTGAGGCCAGCAATGTACACTATGTGTCCGCTCTTATTGTAGTGATCACAGACCATGGCAATCTCCCTAAAAACGCCTGAGCAAATCGCGAAGATGCGAATCGCCGGACGTCTTGCTGCAGAGGTCCTGGACATGATCACAGAATATGTGGTTCCAGGCGTCACCACTGAAGAACTCAACACGATCTGCCACAACCATATCGTCAATGTTCAGAAAGGAATCCCAGCCACCCTGGGCTACAAAGGCTTCACCAAATCTATCTGCACCTCGATAAACCAGCAAATCTGCCACGGCATCCCTGGGGATCGGGTTTTGAAAAAGGGTGATATCGTCAACATTGATGTCACTGTCATCAAGGACGGCTGGTTTGGCGATACCAGCAGAATGTATTACGTTGGCGCCGTCCAGCCACACGCGAAGCGCCTATGCGAAGCAGCCTATCAAAGCATGGTTAAGGGTATCGAGATCATTCAACCCGGCATCACACTGGGCGATATCGGCAATGCCATCCAGGTATTTGCTGAAGGCCAGCACTACTCTGTCGTTCAGGAATACTGCGGACACGGCATAGGGTCAAGCTTCCACGAAGACCCTCAGGTGCTACACCACGGACGTCCCGGTGAGGGCGAGACACTACGTTCCGGTATGACATTTACCGTAGAACCCATGATCAACCAAGGCAAGCGGCATGCGAAGGTCTTATCTGATGGCTGGACAGTCGTAACCAAAGATCGCTCCCTATCAGCACAATGGGAACACACCGTTCTTGTTACCGACGATGGTTATGAGCTTCTGACTATTTCGGAAGAAGGTCAGACACTTTGATCCCGTTATCGCATCGTAAAAGCCCTACCCCAACAAAACGACGTGTCTAACAAAATTTCTCAGACACCCGGCGACGCTTACGCCGCTATTGATGCCTCCCACATCATCAGCTCAGTCGATAAGCTGATATCGACGCTTGGTGACAGCCCGGCGCGTTACAGATCCGCATTGGAGCTTGGTAGAGATGCCATTCACCAAGAGTTTCTTAACGGTGCAAGCGCAGCCACACTCTTAAGTTTGCGCACGGCCGTTGTCGATCACTTACTTCAACTGCTGTGGAAAGAAAAAGGCGACGCATTGGATGGCTTGGCGTTGTTAGCAGTCGGAGGATACGGCCGTGGTGAGCTGCACCCGCATTCAGACATAGATATCGCAATTTTATTACCCGCGAAACAAAACCGAACACAAAAGGCCCTTTGCGATGCTGCCCTATCAGAGTGGATTACTTCTCTATGGGATTTAAACCTGGATATCGGGCACAGCGTACGCACCGTTAAAGAGTGTAATAAGCAGGCTAAATCGGATCTCACTGTCATCACCAATCTGATGGAGGCACGGCTTCTCTCGGGCGACCCATCTCTGTTTAATGCAATGAACGACACCATCGCTCCAAACAAAATGTGGCCGTCGGATAAATTCTTTGCAGCAAAGGAAGCTGAACAGGAAGATCGTTACTCGCGCTTCCACACCAACGCCTATCGTTTGGAACCCAATATAAAAGAAAGCCAAGGTGGGTTGAGAGATTTTCAAACGGTCGCGTGGGTATGCCAAAGACATTTTGGCACCAGCAGCCTTGAACCACTTGTTTCTCGGGGACTTCTCGAACCTGAAGAACTGACAAGCTTGCGACAAGGCCTGGAATTGCTCTGGCGCATCCGTTACCTATTGCATCACGTTACCGGTCGTCACGAAGATCGGCTCTTGTTCGATCATCAAAAAGAGATCGCGCACGCTTTCGGTTTTACCGACGACACCAACAATAAGAGCATAGAACAGCTCATGCAGCTGTACTACCGAACGGTTATGTCCCTGCAGCGACTCAACGAAATTTTAATGCAAGGCATTGGCGGAATCATTAGTGGCGTCACTGCCGCTTCAGCCATACAACCTATTAACGAACGGTTTCACATCAGAAACGGATTTCTAGAAGTATCCGACAAAGAAGTATTTAATAACCACCCTTCGGCATTACTAGAACTATTTCTAATCTTCGGCAATACGCCTGAAGCCGTTAATGTTCGCTCACATACCGTCAGATTAATTCGCGCAAAATTGCCACAGATCGACGAGTCTTTCAGAAATGATCCTAAGTGCAAAAGCTTATTTTTGCAGATTTTCAGTAACCCTAACAAGCTGACCAGAACAGTACGAATGATGAATCGGTATGGCGTTATGGCAGCGTATATACCAGCCTTCGACGAGATCGTAGGCAGGATGCAATACGATTTATTCCACATATATACGGTGGACGAACATACGCTGCTAGTCATCAGAAACCTCAGACGCATGGCGCTACCTGAGCACGATGATGAAATCCCTCATGGAAGTAATGTTTTCAAACAAATAGAGCGCCCTCATATACTGTATCTGACAGCTCTTTTTCATGATATCGCCAAAGGCCGCGGGGGCGATCACAGTATCCTGGGTGCGGAAGATGCTCGCGAATTTGCAAACAGTCATCTGCTGCCGACGCATGATGCAGAGCTCATGGAATGGACTGTCCGACATCATCTATTAATGTCGATTACCGCTCAACGAAAAGACATTGACGACCCTGAAGAGCAGTTGGCATTTGCAAAACAAGTGGGGTCTATCGAACGACTCAATCACCTGTACTTGCTCACCATATCCGATATACGTGCAACCAACCCGGAACTCTGGAATTCTTTTAAGCAAAGCCTGTTGCAGTCTTTATACAAGCATGCCTATCTCATTCTCGAACGCGGACTGGATAACCCTCTAGGCGCTGAAGACGTTATTAATAGACGTCAAGACCACACGCGAACCTTATTGGATGATGCGTTAATTGGCAGCCCATCGGTCGACACTTTATGGAAGTCGCTGGGTGATGAGTATTTCAGGCAGTACCAAGCTGTGGAAATTGCCAGACATACCGAAATCTTAATCGCCAATCAGGACAAACCGTGGCCGCTGGTATCCATCCGTTACTCCAAGGCTAGAGGCTCCTCGGAGATATTGATTTACACACCCGACAATAATGCGCTATTTGCCTTAATTACTGCGGTGATGGAAAAACTACAGCTCAATGTTTTGTCCGCGACAATTAACACAACAGAGAGTGGTTTTGCACTAGATACCTTTCACGTGCTCGACTCGACGAACCTACCCATAGAGTCAGATGACCGCGTAAAGCAAGTCAAACAAACCATCATCAAAGAATTAGGCTCACCCGATGATTTCCCTGATATCAGTGGACAACGAATATCACGGCAATTGCGCTACTTTTCAGTGTCGACACAGGTGGAATTCTGGGAGGTTGAAGGTAATTTCACCGAGATGAGAATAACCGCTGCAGATACGCCAGGGATTCTGTCGACTATCGGGCAAATACTTTTCAGAGCTCAAGTGAATGTACATGCAGCGCGTATTTCCACACTGGGAGAACGGATAGACGATGTATTTTCATTGTCGACAGGTGATGGAGAACCGCTCTCTGACGATGATAAAAAAGCTCTGGGCAACCTTTTTAAATCTGAATTATGAATAACGCCATTAGTGACACAGTTGCACTATTAATCGATCTCGTGAGACGAGATTCGGTGACCCCGGAAGACCGAGGCTGCCAAGAAATGCTTGGTGCAAGACTTGAGAAGATCGGATTCACTCTAGAGTCAATGCCTGCCAATGGCGTGTCTAATTTATGGGCCAGAAAAGGCGACGCTGCTCCGCTTCTTGTCTTCGCCGGCCACACGGATGTCGTCCCCACCGGAAACCTGGAACATTGGAGCTCCCCCCCGTTCGATGCTGCGATCATTGACGATCATGTTGTCGGCAGAGGCGCGGCAGACATGAAAGGCGGAGTTGCAGCCATGATTACTGCTATCGAAAGATTCGTCCAGAGTGGACAACACACTACCGGCTCTATTGCCATATTGCTCACCAGTGATGAGGAAGGTCCGGCAACCCACGGAACACGTGAAGTTATCGATAGGCTACAAGCTCGATCAGAACACATCGACTATTGCGTGGTGGGCGAACCAACCAGCACAGACAAACTAGGCGATGTCATTCGTCATGGACGCCGGGGTTCTTTGGGGGCTCAGGTGGTTATAAAAGGCACACAGGGTCACGTCGCTTACCCCCACCTGGCGGACAATCCAATTCATCGCGCGATGCCTGCTGTGGCAGAGCTGACCTCCATAGAATGGGATAAAGGTAACGATCATTTCCCACCAACGACACTGCAAGTTTCTAACATTCATGCAGGCACTGGTGCAACCAATGTTATTCCGGGAGAGTTGACCATTGAGTTCAATCTCAGATACAGCCCGGAAACAACGATTGACCAAATACAACAAACTGTTCAGTCTCTACTGAACAAACACAACCTGGATTTCGAGATCACGTGGAAGGACAGTGCTAGACCCTTCATTACAGACCCGGGCACGCTAACTGATGCCATGCAAAACGCAATTAGGCAGGAATCCGGAATAACGGCAACACTAGATACAGGCGGTGGCAC
>CAZCKD010000108.1:0-11182 GCA_964498925.1 uncultured Granulosicoccaceae bacterium | reverse complement strand
ACGCCCTCTAATGATTTGCCGACAGGTCTTGTTTTAATTGACAATTCGACACCCGTAGTCGGTGAGGTGCTTTCTGCTTCGAATACCTTGGCTGATCAAGACGGTGTCGGTCCGATAGTTTACCAATGGCAGCGAGCGGGAGTGGATATATCGGGTGCTACGGCTTCGTCGTATACGACTGTACAGGCTGATGCGGACTTAGCGATCCGGGTTGTCGCTAGTTATACAGATGGACAGGGCACTGCAGAAGCTATAGCGAGTGCCGCCACGACAAGCGTTGTCAGTTTGAGTGATGTTGCGCTGAATGAGGTACTTGAAGATTCAGCCTCCAGTGGTGGTAATAACAACACAAACGATACATTCGTTACCTTTGCTGAATTATCAGACATCGATGGTATAGCCAACCTTGTGTTTGCTAACGAAGACCGTTATCAGGCAGCTATATCAAATGAAACTGGTTTTAGTAATCCACCGTCTGTTGCTGAAGTGCAACTGCTGATAGACCAGGTTAATGCCAGTGAAGAAGCCCTTGCAGAGCTAATCGAAGACTCAGCATCCACGGGCGGCTCAAACAATGCGAACGGTGTAGCCGTCACTGCGGCAGAGCTTGCACAGATCACAGGAATTATTGGTGTCGAAGCTGCGAACGAAGCACAGTACCAGGCATTGATCAATGTAGAAACCGCTTTCAGTAATCCGCCTTCAGTGGTTCAAGTACAGGCGATTATTGATGCAGCCAATCTTAGTGTGCTTGCGTTGTCGGAGGTGCTGGAAGACTCGATATCTACTGGTGGAGCCGGCAATGCTAACGGATCAGCTGTAACTGCGATAGAGCTGTCCAATATCACGGGTGTTAGTAGTGTCCTGGCCGAAAACGAAGCGCAATATCAGGCGTTGATCGGGGACGAACCAGACTTTAGTAATCTGCCGACAGTCGTTGAAGTGCAAGCGATCATTGATGCTGCAAATATCAGTACAGCAGTATTGGCAGAGGTGCTGGAAGATTCTCAATCTGTTGGAGGTGCTGATAATGTAAATGCTCTTGCAGTAACAACGACGGATTTGTTGTCGATTACCGGTATCAATAGCGTTTTGGAATCTAACGAATTGCAGTATCAGACGTTAATAAATTCCGAGACTGGATTTTCCAATCCACCGACACTTCCAGAAGTGCAAGCGATTATCGATGCGGCTAATTTGAGCGTGTCGGCGTTGGCTGAAGTGCTCGAAGACTCCAAATCTCCTGGTGGTGACGATAATGTTAATGCATCAGCAGTGACAGCAACTGCACTGGCCGCGATTACAGGGATCAGTGGCGTCGAGAATGTTAATGAAACTCAGTATCAGGCATTGATTAATGCCGAAACAGGCTTTAGTAATCCTCCGTCAATAGTTGAAGTTCAAGCGATCATAGATGAAGCTAATGCTAGTGTATCTGCGTTGGCAGAAGTGCTGGAAGACTCACCATCCACTCAGGGCTCGAACGATTCAAACGGTTCAAGGGTTACTGCGATTGAGCTAGCGGCAATTACGGGAATCAGTGGTGTTCAGCTTGCCAATGAATCTGTTTATCAAGCGATGATTGGGTTGGAAACAGGTTTTAGCAACCCGCCAACGGTTGCCCAAGTGCAAGCTATTATCGATACGGTTAATACGAGTGAGGCAGTGTTGACAGAGGTGCTTGAGGATTCAGCGTCTCCTGACGGCGGGGCTAATTCGAACGGCACAGTCGTCACTGCACTTGAGCTTGCGTCCATTATAGGCATCAGTGGGGTGCAGAACGGCAATGAAGCTGAATATCAGGCATTGATCAGTTCGGAGTCGGGATTTAGTAATCTGCCTTCAGTAGTGCAGGTTCAAGCGATCATAGATGCCGCCAATACCAGTGTGTCGGTATTAGCGGAGGTATTGGAAGACTCCGGATCAGTTAATGGTGGGAACAATTCAAATGGTATTGCGGCTACGGCGACAGAGCTAGCAACGATCACAGGTATTAGTGGAGTCCAGGTTGCCAACGAATCTGAGTATCAAGCGTTGATTAATTCTCAGGCGGATTTTAGTAGTCCGCCAACAGTTGCTGAAGTACAGTTGATCATCGATGTGGCGAATACCAGTGTGGCAGTGTTGGCAGAAGTGCTGGAAGACTCCTCTTCGAATAATGGAGCAAATAATGCCAATAACAATGCTGTTTCGACTCAACAACTGGAGGCAATTACCGGTATAACCGGAGTGCTGGCTGCAAACGAAGCTCAATATCAATCGTTGATTAATACAGAGACCGATTTCAGTAATCCACCATCTGTTGTTGAAGTACAGGCAATCATTGATGCTGCGAATACCAGCGTGTCAGTGTTAGCAGAAGTGCTGGAAGACTCTGTATCACCCAATGGCGGCGACAATGCCAATGGCAGTGCGGTTACAGTACAAGAGCTTGCATTGATAACGGGCATTAGTAGTGTTCTAGTCGCGAACGAAGAACAGTATCAAGCATTGATTAGTTCTGAAGTAGGATTTAGCAGCCCACCAACAGTTATAGAGGTGCAGGCGATCATTGACGCAGCGAACCAGAGCGTCTTGGCGTTAACCGAGGTGTTAGAAGATTCTATATCTGCTGGCGGTACTGACAATGCAAATGGCGCCGCAGTAACGGCGACAGAGCTTGCGGCCATTACGGGAGTCAGTGGTGTTTTAGTTGCTAACGAGAGCCAGTATCAAGCACTGATTAACGAGGAAACGAACTTCAGTAACCCACCGACTGCGGCAGAAGTTCAAGTCATTATTAACAGAGCGAATACCAGCGTTTCGGTATTGGCAGAAGTAGCGGAGGACTCCGGATCAGCAGCTGGTGCGAATAACTCAAATGGTGTTTCCGTTTCGGCGACGGAGCTTGCCTTAATCACTGATATTACCGATGTCTTGGTTGGCAATGAAGCGCAGTATCAAGCGTTAATTAGTGCTGAAACGGATTTTAGTAATCCGCCGACGGTTGTTGAAGTGCAATCGATAATCGATACCGCGAACACCAGTGTATCTGTATTGATAGAGGTGTTAGAAGACTCAACGTCTAACGGCGGCTCGGACGATGCCAATGAATCTGCTGTTACGGCACTACAGTTAGCGGCGATTACAGGCATCACTGATGTTCAGATGGCTAACGAAGCGCAATATCAAGCGTTGATCAGAGCAGAAACAGGTTTCAGTAACCCGCCAACGTTTCCAGAAGTACAGGCCATCATAGACGCTGCAAATACCAGTGTATCTGTGTTGGCAGAAGTGTTAGAGGATTCAATCTCTACAGGCGGTTCGGGTAATGCGAACGAATCAGCGATCACTGCGCAACAGCTTGCAACCATTACAGGTATCTCTGGCGTTCAGGTCGCTAACGAATTGCAATATCAATCATTGATCAATGCCGAAACTGAATTTTCGAATCCTCCTACCGTTATTGAGGTGCAGGCCATTATAGATAGCGCGAATTCTAGTGTGTCGGTACTAGCTGAAGTGCTGGAGGATTCAGGCTCTACAGATGGTGAGAACAATGCGAATGGCACTCCGGTAACAGCATTGCAGCTGGCTGCTATAACAGGCATCAGTGGTGTTCAAACCGCAAACGAATTCCAGTATCAAGCATTGATTAGTGCAGAAACCGATTTCAGCAATCCACCGATTGTTGTTGAAGTTCAAGCGATCATTGATGCGGTGAACACCAGTGTATCCGTTCTGTCGGAAGTTCTGGAAGACTCAACGTCAATAGGTGGCACAGATAATTCCAATGGATCAGCCGTCACAGCGACAGAGCTGGCCACCATTACCGGCGTTAGTGGTGTTCAAGTCGCGAACGAATTCCAGTACCAGGCATTGATTAGCACTGAAGCCGGTTTTAGTAATCCACCGACTGTTGTTGAAGTTCAAACGATCATTGATGCTGTTAATGTCAGCGTATCTGTTCTAGCCGAAGTGCTCGAAGACTCAACCTCAACAGGTGGTACAGATAATTCCAATGGCTCAGCCGTGACTGTGTCAGAACTGGCTGCGATTACAGGAATAAGAGATGTCCTGTTTGCCAACGAGGTTCAGTACCAAGCGCTGATAAACGCAGAGACAGGCTTTAGTCAGCCTACAACTTTGGCAGAAGTGCAAACGATCATAGATAGAGCTAATACCAGCGTGTCCGTGTTAGCTGAAGTGTCTGAGGACTCAGCTTCAGCCAATGGTACAAACAATGCGAATGGTATAGCAGTGACAGCGACGCAGTTGGCAGCCATTACAGGGGTTAGCGGTGTTCAGATTGCCAACGAAGCTGAATATCAAGCATTGATCAATGTAGAAACGGGCTTTAGCAATCCACCGACTGTCGCCGAAGTGCAGGCGATCATCGATGCTGCTAATACCAGTGTTTCGGTACTATCTGAGGTGCTGGAAGATTCAACGTCACTAGGTGGTTTGGACAATGCGAACGGATCACCAGTAACAGCGGTGGAGTTGGCAGCGATAACGGGCATTAGTGGTGTCCTGGCCGCTAACGAAGCGCAGTACCAGGCGTTAATTAATACAGAAACCGATTTTAGCGATCCACCAACAGTTCTTGAAGTACAAGCGATTGTGGATATTGCCAATGCGAGCGAATCCAGCATAGCTGAGGTTTTAGAAGATTCGAACTCGATTAGCGGTACAAACAATGCCAATGGTGTTTCAGTTTCGGCAGAACAACTAGCATCGATTACGGGAATTACAGATGTTCAAGCAGGCAATGAAGATCAATATCAGCGTCTAATCGCAGCGGAAACTCAATTTAGTAATCCACCGACAGTGGAACAAATTCAATTGATAATTGATACGGCCAATACCAGTGTATCGGTTCTGAGTGAAGTGGAGGAAGACTCATCTTCTATAGGCGGGGCAAACAATGCTAACGGAATTTTAGTGACGGTAGCCGAGCTAGCCGCGATTACCGGAATCAACAATGTCACTACTGGTAATGAAGCAGGCTATCAAGCGCAGATAGCTGCTGAAGCAGGGTTTAGTAATCCGCCGACGCTTGCTGAAGTTCAATCAATTATTGATACGGTCAATGCACCAAACCACTTCGTTATAACAGTGGATGCAACGATTGCAGAGGCGACACCAGCGGGGCAATATCAGATTCCCTCCAACAGTGTGAACTATCAGGTTCAATGGGAAGAAATCGGTAATGAAGCCGATAATAACAGCGGTGGCTACCAGGTCGCAACGGAGTCTAATTACACAATTGATTTTGGCACACCTGGACGGTACCGAGTCATGATTGATCCTGTGGGCGCGCCAACAGCGGTGAATGATTTTGATCACTTCTCCGTTAACGATGCTGGCGATAAGACAAAGCTGACAGGTATTACCCAGTGGGGAACAACAGTCTGGTCGACCATGGAGGGTGCATTTTACGGTGCATCGAATTTAAGTAACTTTACAGCGACCGACACCCCGGATTTTTCGAATGTATTCGTCATGTCGAACATGTTTCGAGATGCACCTTTTGCAAATCCGATGACGGATGCATGGGATACGTCTACCGTGACGCACATGACCAGCATGTTCGATGGAGCGGAGTTAGCAAATCCAGATACCAAGCAGTGGAACACATCATCGGTTCAGTTCATGAACAACCTATTTGCTGGCGCAATTTCCGCCAACCCGGATACAGAGTCATGGGATACAGGCTTAGTGGTATCTATGGCCGGGATGTTTTCAGGCGCTGAATCGGCCAACCCCGATACCAGTGGTTGGGACACGAGCTCTGTTATCGGTATGAACTTGATGTTTGAAGGAGCCGTGTTAGCTAATCCTGATACAACAAACTGGGACACCAGCTCAGTGGTAACCATGGCCGGCATGTTTAAGAGCGCGACTTCAGCAAATGCTGATGTCACGAATTGGGATACCTCATCGGTTTCATCACTGTTCGAAGCCTTCGCCAACTCGGCTTTTGATGGTGATCTTTCAGGTCTGGATGTCGGTAGCGTTCTTAATGCTGAATTGATGCTGCAAGGTATCATCTTGTCAGAACCGCATTACGATGCTCTGCTAGCAAGCTGGGATGCGCAATCAGTCCAAAACGGCGTAACGTTTGACGCAGGCGATAATACCTATTGCGACGCTGAGAGTTCCAGAGACAATCTCATTGGTGATGACGGCTGGACCATCAGCGACGGTGGTAGAAATTGTACATTCGTAAATCTATCAGAGGTTTTAGAAGATTCCTTATCAGTTGGTGGATCAAACAACGACAATGGTACTGCAGTCACCGCTGTTCAGTTGTCAGAAATAGACGATGTGGTAGATGTTGAGCCGGTAAATGAAGCGCAATACCAGATAGAGATTGCAGCGGAGACTGATTTCAGCAATCCGGTTGCTGTGACTGAAGTTCAAGCAATCATTGATCGGGTTAATAACAGTGAGGCTGCGATAGTGGCCATCCTTGAGAGCTCCAGTTCTGTAGGAGGTGGTATTAGTAGCGAACCTCTATCTAGCGATGTGCTTACGGCAATAACAGGTCTTACCTCTGTCATTACCGAGAATGTGGCTGCTTACAATGCGCTTATCGAAGCTGAAACAGACTTTAGCAATCCACCGTCATTGGTTGAAATTCAATCGATCATCGATGAGGCCAATACCAGCGTCATTGTCTTAGCCGAAGTTTTAGAGGATTCGGCATCTGAAGGCGGAGCTAATAACGCCAATGGATCAGCCGTGCGAGCCGAGCAGCTTGCGTTGATATCAGGTGTGGAGGGCGTGGTTGAAGAGAATGAAGCGGCCTATCAACAGCTTATTCATACAGCGACTAACTTAAGTAACTTACCGACTGCGACGGAGATACAAGCGATCGTGGATTCTGCAAACGCAGGAATCGCTGCCACGTCATTGGTATTGAACGCATCGATATCTCCAGGGAGTGAAGGCGGGGTACCTCAAAATGAACCAAGTGTGTTCACGTTAAGCCAGATACTGGGCTTAGAATCTCTCAATCCTGCGAACGAGGCCGATTACATCGCTCAGATTCGTACGGAAGATGGGTTTAGCAACCCTCCAACTGTTTTAGAGCTTCAGGCCTTAGTCGATTCGGTTAATGCGAGTAAATCAGCCATTGCTGAGATAGTTGAAGATTCCGGTTCAAATGGGGGTAGTAACAACCTTAACGGAATCTCTGTCACAGCCACTCAACTATCGTCCATCATTGGGCTTGAATATGTCTTCCTTCAAAACGAAATGGCCTATCAAGCTGTGATAGCGGATGCGTCGAATTTAAGTGCACCGCCTTCTTTAGAAGAGCTACAAGCGCTGATTAACGAAGGCAACTCAAATGCAGCGATGGCTGCGATTCTGGAAGACTCCATATCACCGGCCGGTAACTCAAACGCAGACGCACAAGCAGTCACAATGATAGAGCTAGAGCGCATCATTGGTCTAGTTGACTTGAATCCAGACTACGAAGAAGCGTATCAGTTGAGTTTTCAAGCAGAAAGAAATTTCAGCTCACCGCCGAAAATCGACGAGGTGCAACTCTTAATCGATATCGTTAATGCTAACGAAGGACGCGCAGTCGTTGAAGATGACGACAACGATGGCGTGCTAAACGAATTCGATATGGATACCGATGGGGATGGTATCAGTGATGCCGAAGAGGGCGCAGGGGATACAGATGGAGACGGCATACCTAATTCCCGGGATCGAGACAGTGATAACGATGGCATTATGGACTTGATTGAAGCGCGCTGGCCTGTCGCTTTCAGTGCTTCTTTGGATTTGAACAATGATGGCGTTATTGATCCGAACCTTGTAGTTGGTGAAAACGGGATGCCGGACAATCTGGAGACGACTGCTGACTCAGGTGAATGGCAGAGTGTGCTGTCGGATATCGATGGAGACGGCGTGCCGGACTTCCTGGATTTGGATAGTGACAATGACTTGATTTTGGATACGATCGAATCCAGTCACCCTGATACTGACCTTGACGGTGTGGTTGATCAGTTCAACGCGTTCAGCAACCCATTGCAAAGTGATGGGCAATCGATACGCCAGAGCTCATCTGCTGCGAGGTTGACACTCTTTGACGACGGTTTGTTGGAAGGTGCAGGTCTTGCCCCTCAAGATTCAGATAGTGATGGTATTGCTGACTTTAGAGATGTTGATAGTGACAACGACAGCATTACGGATATTCTAGAGTCTTCCACAACTGCTCAGGATCTCGACGGCGATGGTCGGGTTGATGAGATGTTGGATGCCAACGGGAATGGCGTTGACGACCAATACGAAGCAGGGCCTACTCAGGCTTTGGATACCGATAATGATGGCGCGCGTGATGCGATAGATGTGGATGCAGATGCTGACGGAGTATCCGATTTACTCGAAAATGGTGGAGTGGATGCCGACGGTGATGGGCGTATGGACAACATGGTTGATACCAACGCTGACGGTATCGATGATACGATCTCTTTGTTCGTCATAGAGCCACAAGACACAGACAACGACGGTTTCCCGGATTATCGGGATGTAGACTCTGATGGTGATGGTGTGTCCGATTTCGTCGAAAGCGGCGCCACTGACCTTGACGGTGATGGGCGAGCGGACCAGCTAGTGGCTACTGCTGCAATTCCGGATGCAGATTTAAACGGCACACCTGACTTGCTTCAAGCTAGCCCGGGAGTGGCACTGAAAACTGGAGTGGGTGGCAGCGGGTGCTCAGTATCCAGCGCCAACACCAGCGATAAAGTAGACCCGTTGTTTATATTGCTCATTCTTAGTTCGTTTTTATGGATGCTGAGGGCACGAATGTGCCGTTTGAGAATCTTCAACATCAGGTACACTTAATATTTGTCCGGATGCTTATTTTTAAATGAACGGCGCTGAGAGTTTGGTTCGATCGCTAATCGCACAAGGTGTCGAGGTTTGTTTTTCTAATCCCGGCACCTCAGAAATGCACTTCGTAGCAGCGTTGGATAAGGTGTCGGGTCTTCGTTGCATCCTCGGTTTGCACGAGACAGTGGTTACCGGTGCGGCAGATGGATATGCCCGGATGGCTGAGAAGGCCGCTGTGACGCTCCTGCATACCGGGCCAGGCTTGGCTAATGGCGCGTCCAATTTGCACAATGCTCGTAAAGCCTGGACACCTGTGGTCAATGTTGTGGGTGAGCATGCGCTGCACCATATCAAGCACGATGCACCGCTGACATCGGATATTCAGGGCATCGCTAAACCCGTTTCGCATTGGGTCAGAACATCTGAAACTGCCGATGTCCTAGCTGCTGATGGAGCTGAGGCTGTCGAACGCGCAAATCAATATCCGGGACACATAGCCACGTTAATTCTTCCGGCTAATACAGCATGGGATTCGGTATCTCCCATCGTCGTTCAAAATGAATCTAAACAACCCAATGATTCGCATGACATGAACGCGGAGATGCTGATTACCGGTAAGCGAGTTGCCGATGTTGTTATCCAATCAATTGCTGCAAAATTGCGATTACGCTCTGCTGAGGATCACGTATGCATGGTGCTGGGAGGGCGTTGCCTACAAGCTGACGCGTTAGAACTGGCGGACAAGATTGCGCAGCAGTGTAATATTACGTTGTATGCGGAAACCTTCAAAGCGCGCTTTCAGCGTGGCGAAGGTCGAGTGACTGTTACCGAAGTTCCCTATGGCATTGATAAAGCCATTGACGTTCTAAAGCCCTATAAAAAAGTCATCACCGTTTGTGCAAACGGCCCAGTCGGTTTTTTTGCTTACCCGGATAAGCCCAGCAAGCTGTATTCGGAAGATGCCGAAATCATTGCGTTGGCTGGTCTTTATGATAATGGCTTGGAAGCGTTACGTTCATTAGTTAATGCATTAGGGGCACAAGACCAGCAGGCACGTCTTCAGCAAAAAATACCTCACCCGTATCCTGACGGCAGCACATTAACGTCACAAGCAGTGGGTGCACTGGTCGCGAATCATCTGCCGACAAATGCCATTGTTGTCGATGAAGCAGTGACATCCGGTGTACCAGTAACCGAGTGTACAAAAACAGCAGCCGCTCATGACTGGCTGGAAGTTTGCGGTGGCTCTATCGGCGGTGGAATGCCCATCGCGACAGGTGCGGCTGTTGCGTGCCCGACACGCAAGGTTGTCAACCTGCAAGCTGATGGTAGCGGTATGTATTCGTTACAGTCGCTATGGACGCAAGCGCGGGAAAAACTTAACGTCACCACCATCATCTATGCGAACAGCAGCTATGCGATTTTAAAGCTTGAGCTTGACAACGTTCAGGCCGAAAGTGGACGCGTTGCCTTGGACATGATGGAGTTGGATAGACCCAATCTCGACTGGGTGTCTTTAGCCGCCGGAATGGGCGTGAAAGCCCGAAGAGCCGAAACGGTTGATGAGTTTAATGATGCGCTCGCAGAAGCGTTGGCCTACGACGGGCCTTTTCTTGTTGAGGCTGTTATTCCTTAGGCGCTTTTCATTAGCCGCAAGACTGTTCCTTAGATTCACATAAACTCTTGGAAAAGCTGGGTTCCATTTAGATATAGTCTGAATCGGAAAAATACCTCTATCCGTTAAGTACCGTCTTAGTTTCGACCGGTTCACTTTGTACCGTTCTTTGCATGGGCGTTATGATGTCTTGCTCATGAGCACCACCAACCTCCTTACTCATCGGTTTTTGATAATAAAAAACAACAGATTGGAGAAATAAGTTTTAGTGAATGCTTAGATGCGAAAAGATGCTGTGGCGTGAGCTGCTTGCTGATGCGAACAAGAACTACGTACCTACAGGAAATAGGAGTTGACAGCAGATGCCGATTGTCACGAGTCAACGGCTTGTATTAGTGTGGGGTTAACAATTGTTAAACGCTACATGGCTGTAAGGGTAAAGAATGTTCCTTCCTAAATATTGCACGCTTTCAAGACTGTTTAACGCTGCGTCTCTCGTGGCAGCGATTACAGCATCATCGGTAGCTATGGCTGATCAGGTCACCGAAAGGACCGTCGATCACAATTTTGAAAATGATGATAAGAACATTGGTTGGTTGCCTGGAGAGCAATACAACTTGTTGACCGGTGCAATGAACCATTCGATGGTTGATATCAACTTTCCGGGTAATGGAATACCGATTGTGGTTGAGCGGACGTACGAGCAGAACAACGTCGGTAATTTTGTTCACGGTT
>CAZCKD010000107.1:0-11258 GCA_964498925.1 uncultured Granulosicoccaceae bacterium | reverse complement strand
GGGCAGCAGGATTCGAACCTACGACCCTCTGCTCCCAAAGCAGATGCGCTACCAGGCTGCGCCATACCCCGAAACTTCGCTTCATTCAGCCGCGCAATAATAGCGACTACTTTCGCTCTGGTCAATACACTGTGACAGATTGATTTTCTCAATCAGTCACAAAGTATTAATCCATTTCGTCAATCCATGTCATTTGAATGGCTTCGAGAATCCCTTCTGATGATTTTTCGGGATCATCATCAAAACCATCTATAGCCAGAATCCATGCATGCATATCGGTGAATCTGACGTACTGCGGATCAACGTCAGGGTGTGCTTCGGCGAGTTCAATTGCAATGTCTCGCACATCAGTCCATTTCAAATTCACTAGTGAGGAGCCTCTGAAACCATATTAATGGTGTACTTGGGAATTTCGATGACGAGATCTTCATCAGCGACCATAGCCTGACAACTCAAGCGCGAATCCGGATCAAGTCCCCACGCCTTGTCGAGGTAGTCTTCTTCAAGCTCATCCGCCTCATCCATACTGTCAGCACCGGTACGAATATGCACATGACAAGTGGTGCACGCACAGGATTTTTCGCAAGCATGCTCAATATGAACACCGTTTCTAAGCATGGCGTCGCATACAGAGATTCCAGCGTCCACGGTGAATTCTGCACCTTCGGGACAAATCTCGTGATGAGGTTTAATGGTTATTTTTGGCATGATGCCGTGACTCCCCTATCAATTAATTGCGTTCAGCTTGTACTTTAGAAATAAGTAATACAAGCCGTAAATTTATTCGTTGTCTGACGTCGACGCATTGATAGCAGAATCGATAGCATCAACACCTTGTCCTGACATCATCTTTCGCACACTTGCGTTCATACGTCGCTCGACAAACTGAGCACTCGCTTTTTCCAACGCTGCAACTGCCGTTTTAATCACATCCCTATCTGATCCTTCGAGCGTGTTTTGAACAAGCGAGATCTGCTCATCTATCGCAAGACGTTCGTCGGCGTTTAAATGCTCATCGCCATCAGTGGCTAAAGCACTCTCAATGGCCTCTAAGACTCTTGTCGCATCAACTTTTTGCTCTTGAAGAATACGCTTTTGCATGTCCTCACCGGCGTTCTCCATGGACTCACGCAACATGCGCTCGATTTCGCCATCGGATAGTCCATAGGATGGCTTAACGTCCACGCTGGCAACCACGCCACTGTCCCGCTCAAGCGCACTAACGGTAAGCAGGCCATCCGCATCAACTTGAAACAGTACTTGAATTCTTGCAGCACCCGCGACGCGCTCCGGGATGCCCGTCAATTCAAATCGGGCCAGGGAGCGGCAGTCGGCAACCATCTCGCGCTCGCCTTGCAGAACATGCATTGCCATCGCGGTTTGGCCATCTTTGTAGGTGGTGAACTCCTGGCCGCGAGCAATCGGAATAGTGGTATTACGCGGTATAACTTTTTCTACCATTCCGCCCATAATTTCTAAGCCTAGGGATAAAGGCGTGACATCTAACAGCAACAAATCGCTGTCAGGTTTATTGCCAGCGAGAATATCGGCTTGAATGGCAGCCCCGATAGCGACGACTTCATCAGGGTCGATGGACGTTAAAACCGGCTTCCCGAAAAAATCTCCAACGCGTTCTCTCACTAGGGGGACGCGGGTCGATCCTCCAACCATCACCACAGCTTTGATATCTTCTCGATCAACATCTGCATCGCGTATCACCTGCCGGCAAGGCTTTAACGTTCTCGCCACTAGAGGCTCGACGATGTCGTTGAATTCGACTTGAGAGAGTGAACCGCTCCAGCCTTGCTGTTGGCTATCATGCCACTCAACGTCGACAGAATCGCTTGATGAAAGCGCTTCTTTTAATGAGCGCGCATAGGCCTTGGCGGACGTTTCATCTTGAGCGGAACTGAGCGATTCGATACCCGCCTTTTCCAATAGCCATGCCACGATAAGATTATCGATGTCATCGCCGCCTAATGCTGTATCCCCCGCGGTTGCGAGTACTTCAAAAATCCCCTGCTTCATTTTTAGCAGTGATATGTCAAAGGTACCGCCGCCTAGATCATAGATGGCAACGATGCCGTTCTCGTCATTGTCCAATCCATAAGCAACAGCCGCAGCAGTAGGTTCGTTTAGCAGTCGCAGTACTTGCAGGCCCGCCAAGGAGGCAGCATCTTTTGTTGCCTGACGCTGCGCATCATCAAAGTAGGCTGGCACAGTAACAACGGCACCGACCAGGTCGCCACCCAAAGTGGCTTCGGCAGTGTTCTTTAAATTTAGAAGGATAGCCGCAGACACATCGATAGCGGTTTTCGGACCATCCGCTGTGACAAAAGCGGGCAAGGATCCGCTTTCTAAATCAAATTGATAGTGTCGATTCAACCATGAATCGTCCATATCAGCAGCACCCTTACCCATCAGTCGCTTTGCAGAACGAATGGTACTGGCAGAATCCTCTGTTGAAGTATCAGCAGCATCGCCCACCACAGGCTCGGCACTTTCGGAGAATTGCACAACAGAAGGTACTGAGCGATTACCCTGCTCATCAGGCAATACATCCGCACTACCGCTTCTCACAGCAGCGACCAATGAGTTGGTGGTACCTAAATCAATTCCCACAGCAAGCCGCCGTTGATGCGGTGCTTGCGCTTGACCGGGTTCAGCTATCTGTAGCAACGCCACGCTACGCGTACTCCTTACTTGTATTAACGCTTAGATTCATTTGATGAGGTCTATCTGGATACAGTCGCCAGATTTGCGATTCAACATGAATTGCCAAACAGCACTTTGATTTCCGTATCGATTAATCATCCAACTGCTCTTCCACACTTCGCACTTCTCTTCTCAGTTTATCCAGAAACTGCCACTGTCTGACCACCGTACGTCCTTGCGCCCAATCTCCTTTTTGCGCCGCAGCTTCGAAGTCGCCTATTTGTTCTTTGGAGGCAACTTTCAGCTGTTTTCTGACTTTATCAAGCGCGGCAAAGGGGTCGCTTGCACTGGGCGCCATTTCCAAAGCCTCTCGATGCTCCATTTGTTCCATAAGGAACATTGGTGACATCTGAGTATCGGTTTCGTCGTCTATGGATATACCGTGAAGACTGAGCAAATAGATCGCTCTTTTAAGCTCATCGCTTAATGTTTGGTATGCCTCATTAACATGACTAGCAGCTTGCATAGACCAGCGCCTGTCAGAGTCTGTACCTGCTGCGAATTTATCCGGGTGAAGCTGGGTCTGGAGCGCCTGAAACCGTTCATCCAACGTAACAACATCAACGGCAAACGCTTGATCAAGAGCGAAGAGGTCGAAGAAATTTTTGGATAAATCCACTTGCATAGCAAACTATCGTAGGCCTTTAACAACTCTGCCCGGCGCTATATGAAAGCGGCCGGGCAGAAAGATCATTCTCAAATGACGGGGACTACTGGATCAGATGGTGAAAGACTCACCGCAACCACACTCATCCTTAACGTTCGGGTTCTTGAATTTGAACCCTTCGTTTAACCCTTCACGCGTAAAGTCGAGCTCCGTTCCATCAAGGTAGACAAGGCTCTTCTTGTCAATGATGACGGTAACGTCGTTGTCCTCGAAAACCTCATCGTTGGCAGCAACTTCATCGGCAAATTCCATCACATAAGCAAGACCGGAACAGCCGGTGGTACGAACTGCCAAACGAAGGCCGATTCCTTTACCACGCTTATCCAAGTAGCTCTTGATGTGCTCTGCTGCACTATCTGAAAGTGTTACGCCCATAATGAATGGTCCTGATTAATGGCTAGCCTGCGACAGCTTCCGCGTCGTCTTTAACATCGCGCTTTGCTTTGATGTCTGCAATAGCAGCAGCAATAGCATCTTCAGCAAGTACTGAGCAGTGAATTTTCACTGGAGGCAGTGCCAGCTCATCAGCGATGTGCTTGTTTTTGATTTCACCAACTTCTTCCAAGGTCTTTCCCTTAACCATTTCTGTGACCAGGGAAGAAGAAGCAATGGCAGATCCGCAGCCGTACGTCTTAAACTTAGCGTCTTCGATGATGCCATCGTCGTTCACTTTAATTTGAAGACGCATGACGTCACCACATGCCGGCGCACCAACCATTCCAGTGCCAACATTTGGATCGTCTTTGTCGAGTACACCAACATTACGTGGGTTTTCGTAATGATCTAGAACCTTGTCGCTATAAGCCATGATTTTCTCCGATTAAAACGACTGGACAAGCCGTTTAATGATTAATTTATTTTGTAACTACAAGCGTGGATAAGTAGACCTAAGGCTTAGCCACCCACGCGTCTGTCTTTAGAATGACTAGTGACTAGCCCACTCAACGGTATCTAGATCAATACCTTCCTTATGCATATCCCATAATGGGGACAAATCTCGCAATTTCTCTACCGCATCGCGCGTTTTGGCGATAGTGAAATCGATTTCTTCTTCAGTTGTGAATCTGCCGATCGTAAATCGGATGGAGCTGTGAGCCAGCTCATCATTTCGACCAATGGCTCGAAGCACATATGAAGGCTCTAAGCTGGCGCTTGTGCAAGCAGAACCACTGGAAACAGCGATGTCTTTCATGGACATGATAAGACTTTCGCCTTCCACAAAGTTGAAGCTGACGTTGAGATTGCCAGGGATTCGTTGCTCCAAATCGCCATTGAGGTAAATCTCTTCCATATCGGCGAGACCATTCCAAAGCCGATCACGAAGCGCGCCCATGCGCTTATTTTCTTCTTCCATCTCAGCTTGGGCAATACGGAAGGACTCTCCCATACCAACGATTTGATGCGTCGGCAATGTTCCAGAACGCATACCTCTTTCATGACCACCACCATGAATCTGCGCTTCCAAACGAACGCGTGGCTTGCGTCGAACATACAGCGCGCCAATTCCTTTAGGGCCGTACACTTTGTGGGCACACAAGGACATGAGATCCACGTTCATTTCGTTGACATCGATAGCCACTTTACCCGGGCTTTGTGCAGCATCAACATGGAAGATAATGCCTCTTTCGCGAGTGATTTTGCCGATAGCAGCGATATCCTGGATAACGCCGATTTCGTTGTTAACGTGCATGACAGACACAACCGTAGTGTCGTCTCTGAGCGACGCTTTAAATACATCCATGTCGAGCAGACCATTTTCCATGGGCTCGAGATAAGTGACTTCAAAACCTTCGCGTTCCAATTGACGGCACGTGTCCAGAACAGCTTTGTGTTCAGTTTTCAGGGTAACGATGTGCTTACCTTTTTTCACGTTGAAACGTGCAGCACCTTTAATAGCAAGATTGTCTGACTCAGTTGCACCGGATGTCCAAACAATTTCTTTGCTGTTGGCGCCGAGCAAGTTAGCGACGTTATCACGCGCCTGCTCTACCAATTCATCAGCGTTCCAACCGAAAGGGTGTGAACGTGACGCTGGATTTCCAAAATGGCCCTGCTTAGTCAGACACTCAGCCATTTTCGCAGCAACTCGCTCATCAACTGGCGTTGTTGCTGAATAATCCATATAAATGGGAATGTTTAAAGAACTCACTATGTCTGCCTCAACTGTCATCTGTTAACTGGATTGGCTACCCAATCCGATAAAAATTATGAATACGCTTAGTGCGCATCCGTATATACGTAACTATGACTCCAACGTGTTGGAATCAACCATAGGGTCTTTGTAACAACACCTGATCCTGACGCATCGAGACATTTTGGACTCTTTGCCTGTCAATCATGTCTTGCAAAGACACACTACTTAAAAATTCTTCTATTTGTGCACTGAGCCCTTCCCATAAATCATGGGTCAAGCAACGTCCATGGCTATGACAATTCTCCTTGCCAGCGCATTGAGTCGCATCAACCGACTCGTTAACAGCGCCGATAATCTCTGAAACAGCAACATCGCTAAGGTTTCTGGCTACGGAGTAACCGCCACCAGGACCGCGTGTACTGGTCACCAGATCATGCCGACGAAGTTTGGAAAACAACTGCTCCAGATAGGAGAGAGAAATTTCCTGGCGTACCGAAATCTCAGCAAGCGATACCGGACCCGACTCGCCATGCAAGGCAAGATCGAGCATTGCTGTGACTGCGTACCGCCCTTTAGTCGTCAGTTTCATAAAATAGACACCAGCCTGTGGCTGCTCTTAACTACACGTGCTTGGGCGTAAGCCTCGCATAACCAACCATTTCAGTCAAGTATTAGATAGTGGTACGTGGAATACTGAGACCCCGATCACCCAAGATACTTTACTAGCAGGCCTTCTTTCGTAATTGATCTAATTCTGCCCTTAAATCAGCAACTTGCTGCTGTAACGTCTCAACCGCACTTTCGAGAGGATCGTCCGTTTCACCAGCAACACCGTAGGCGTCGAACGCCTCAAGTCGCATCTGCTCTTGTTTTTCTTTCACTAGCTCTAGGCATTTGGCACTGTTGTCCTTACACCGGACTATGCGGCCTGGAACACCCACTACAGTGGCCCCGGCAGGTACCGGATCGAGAACAACGGCGTTGGATCCGATTCGGGCATCATCCGCCACCGTGAAAGGTCCTAATATTTTCGCGCCCGCTCCCACAACAACATTGTTGCCCAAGGTGGGGTGCCGCTTACCTTCGTCAAGCGTGCGACCACCTAATGTCACACCTTGATATAGGGTGACATCATTGCCGATTTCAGCAGTCTCCCCGATCACAACACCGGTGCCGTGATCCACAAAAAAGCGTCTGCCGATTTTGGCACCTGGATGTATCTCAATGCCCGTCAGCCAGCGAGCTACATTGCCTAAAAATCGGGCTGGCCAGCGCAATCCTTTGTTCCATAACCAATGATTACATCGATGGAACAAGATGGCATGAACACCGGAATAGCACGTCAGAACGTCAAATACATTGCGCGCAGCGGGGTCACGTTCAAAAACGCAACTGACATCTTCTTTAATCAGTTTCCACATGTTCGGGCACTGCCAATTCCTACTAGTTTAGTGGGTTATTATACGCACTATCGCTCAATTAATGAACCACCAGTCAGGTGGAAGAATGGGAACAAGCTTTAAAACCTTCAGATATGAATGGGAGGTAATCCACTCAGGCAGGCACTTCTATCACCGTTTTTTAGGACGCTCCGTGGCCGATAAAATTCCTCGAAATATCGCCAGTTCATTCTCCGAGGGTCGATTTGACTCGAAATAGCGCCTTACCCTGCGTCGCAACAACCTTGGATTATCAGGGTTCATAAACCCCGTGTTGATCATCACCCGGTCAAGGTGATCGAAAAAATGCCCCATCTGTTCGCTAGTGGCCGGCATATCATCTGGATCAACCGATGCACTCCCATCACCCTCGCCCTCTTCATCGTCCGAGCCTTTCCATTTTCCCGGCTGCGGCTTTGGCGCTCCCAAAGGCACGGAAGCCAAAGACTGTGACAGCTCATAGGAAACCACCTGCACAGCACTACCCAAGTTCAAGGAAGAAAAATCCGGATTGCACGGAATGCGAAGAAGGCGTGTACATAAGTCAAGAGATTCGTTGCTTAGCCCTGATCGCTCTTGACCGAATACCATCGCAACCTTTTGACCGGGGGCATCTACGCCAGCAAGCTCACCGATCTCCTCCGCTATTTCACGACAGGACAACAATGGCACGGCCAGCTGGCGAGCTCGTGCGCTCGTGCCGACTACCACTCGACAATCAGCGATGGCTTCAGCCAAGGTCGGAAATGTTTCGGCGTTCTTGAGAACATCATTTGCGCCGGAAGATCGGGCTAGCGCTTCCGCCGATAAATGAGAGCAGGTGTCGACCAATCGAAGCGCAGAAAAACCCATGGTTTTCATTGCGCGTGCAGCAGCCCCAAGGTTACCCGTGTGGGTTGTACCCACCATGACAAAGATAATTTCAATACTCATAGGGTAATGATGTCACAACTCGTGGATCGAACCATAAAAACTGCAAGGAAGTTACCTTCGAAAAGTGATCCTCCATCAGTGTTTCCTATTACACTATGCGGTTCTGCCACAGACAAGTGAAAATACCATGCACCCGATGCTGAACATCGGCATTCGCGCAGCCCGCGCAGCCGGCAAGGTCATTACACAAAACGTGGATCGTTACGATCCAATGAGTATTGAAAAAAAGCAGCGCAACGACTTTGTGACCGAAGTTGATCGCAAGGCAGAAGCGGAAATCGTGAATACGCTGCGACGTTCATACCCAGACCACGCTTTCCTATGCGAAGAATCCGGGCTCATTGGCGATGAAAATGCCGAGTTTCAATGGATTATCGATCCACTCGATGGCACGACTAACTTTATACACGGCCTTCCTCATTTTGCTGTGTCCATTGCGCTGACTCAAAACGGCAAACTATTTCAAGCGGTTGTCTACGACCCGATGCGTCAGGAATTATTCACCGCCGGCAAAGGCGAAGGCGCATTCCTCGATAGCAAAAGGCTTAGGGTATCGCCCACAGCTCAGCTTTCAAACGCGCTGCTTAGCTGCGGTTTTCCATTTAGAGATGGACAGGACTTAGATTTTTTCCAAAGAACCTCACGCCATTACACCGAGCGTTCCGGCGGTGTCAGACGCATGGGTTCTGCTGCTCTAGACCTGGCCTATGTCGCCGCGGGGCGAATTGACGGAGCCTGGCTAACCGGCCTGCATAGCTGGGACATGGCGGCGGGCGGCCTGATTGTTCGTGAAGCCGGCGGCTTACTCAATGATTTTGATGGCGGAGATGACTGGCTAAATCTTGGAGAAGTCATCGCAGCGACTCCCAAAATTCATCATCAAATGCTTGAAGTGATGAAGCCTCTTTCAAAGGCACGACACCAGATGCCGCGTAAAAAGAGCTAGGCCTCAACCGCTCGCTTATTTCGTTAGGCTGCTTTCTAGACTGCGTAGTGGAGAGGGCTTCGCTCTCTTAGTCGGCTAGAACATCAGCCTCAAGGAAGTCTCCTTGAGGACTTATCTTAAGACTTACCTTCTTAAGGCGTGGAATCGATTTCCGCGCCTTCTTTCTCGACAGGCATCAGATCTTCTTTGGTGATGCCAAGCTTGAGAACCGTTGTACTTGCAACAAATATTGAAGAATAGGTTCCGATGATGACCCCTATGATAAGCGCCAATGCAAAGCCGCTGATAATCTGACCACCGAATATAAACAGCGAAAACAATACAAGTAGCGTTGTCAGGGATGTGATTACCGTGCGAGACAGTGTTTGATTAATGGACTGATTCATAACTTCAGCAGGCGTGCCGGATCGCATCGTTCTGAAGTTCTCGCGGATTCTGTCGAATACAACGATGGTGTCGTTGAGCGAGTAACCAATGACTGCCAGGATCGCAGCAAGAATGGTTAGATCAAACTCGATTTGAAAAAGCGCGAATATACCGACCGTGATGATGACGTCGTGGACCAGCGCTAAAACAGAACCGACTGAGAATTTCTTTTCGAATCGAAACCAGATATAGACGATGATGCCGAACAGCGCCGCCAGAATCGCAAGCCCGCCTTTCTCTCTGAGCTCTTCACCCACTTGAGGTCCAACAAACTCGACTCGGCGCATAGTAACTTCAGATTCGCTCACCTGATCCAGCACTCGAAGAACCTCCGTACTGACGTTAGCACCGGTAAACCCTTCTTTAGGTGCCATACGAATGAGCACTTCCGTACTCGAGCCGAAAGTTTGCACTTGAGAATCAGGTAGCTCTTCAGTGGATAATGCATCACGGATAACGTTGAGATCAGGGGCAGTTTCGTAGCCAACCTCGATGGTATATCCACCCGTAAAATCAACACCGAAATTTAAACCGCGTACACCTATCGCGATAATCGAGATAGCGAGTAATACACCAGACAGGATAACCGCGGCCTGGTACCGACCCATAAAATCGAATTGGGTATTTCCAATCAGACTACGCATGCGTTGAACTCTGGTTCGTGCTCGCTGTTAACGGGCATAGATAGAATGTGTTAATCACGGACAAGACTGATCCTAGATCGGTAGCGACTGCAAACGCTTACCACCGTACAACGCATTAACAAGAACGCGAGTGCCGAAGATAGCCGTGAACATAGACGTGAGGATTCCGATGCAGAGCGTGACCGCAAAGCCTTTGATTGGTCCGGTACCCAAACTGAATAGAACAATCGCCGCAATCAGGGTAGTTACGTTAGCATCCGCAATGGTTGTAAAGGCCTTATCGTAGCCTGCCGAGATGGCAGCTTGAACGCTGCCGCCGGCCTTTAACTCTTCCCGGATTCTCTCGAATATCAGTACATTGGCGTCAACCGCCATACCGGTTGTTAATACAATTCCAGCAATGCCCGGTAAGGTCAGCGTAGCGCCTAGAGCCCCCAGTACCGCAACGATGAGCACAACATTAGTGACAAGCGCAAAACCCGCAATGATGCCAAAGCCCCGGTAATAAAACGCCATAAAGGCGACGACCAGCATGAGGCCAGCCACTGCTGACATAAATCCTTGACGAATATTATCTTTACCCAAGCTTGGCCCAACGGTACGCTCTTCGACAATCTGCACAGGCGCTTTAAGCGCACCGGCTCTAAGTAGCAATGCTAAATCGGTAGCTTCCTGCAAGCCAAGACCTGTTGTCTGGAAACGGTGACTGAGAACATCACGAATAGTCGCAGCGTTTATGACTTCTTCGACCTTGGTGACTTTCTTGATGACCTCGCCGTTAACAGTGATGTTGTCGATGCGGTTTTCTATATAGACAACGGCCATCAAATTACCGACGTTGTCCTGTGTGACTTCCTGCATACGACGCGCACCGGCGTTATCCAGATTTACGAATACGGCTGGTGTGCCCGTCTGCTGATCAATGCCTGATGACGCACCTTTTATTTGATCGCCCGTCACGATGATGTCTCTGGCCAACATGATGGTCGAGCCGTCTTCGCGTCGGGTATAAGCCTTTGCATCGGCTCCGCTGGAAACCAATCGATATTCCAGAGTCGCTGTCGCACCTAATATTTCTTTAGCACGCCCAGTATCTTGAACACCCGGCAGTTGCACAACGATTCGATCCAATCCTTGCTGCTGGATAACAGGTTCTGATACGCCCAGCTCGTTTATGCGATTTCGAAGCGTGACGATATTTTGCTGCAGCGCACTTCTTTGCTCTTCCTGTGCTGCAAGCTCTGTCAGGTTAGCCGTGATGTACGCGTATTCGCCTTCTTCTGATGTTTCGAAGTCCAAATAAAAACCGTCGTCTTCACGAAATGCCGGCAACATGCGATCTCGGTTAGCGACA
>CAZCKD010000106.1:0-11317 GCA_964498925.1 uncultured Granulosicoccaceae bacterium | reverse complement strand
AGTAACTCCGTTACAGTCGCCTGTGCCACGGCAGTGTGCCCACCGCCAATGGTTCGCAGTAGATTATGAGCCTTTTCAATATCCGACTCAGGCACCACAAGCCAAGCAACCCGTGCAGCAGGAAAAATCAATTTCGAAAACGTACCCGCATGAAGAACCAACGCTGTCGAGTCTTCTGACGATGCTGAAGCAAGAGCTGGACGCGCTTCACTGGCATCACGAAATTCACTATCGTAATCATCTTCGAAAATAACTGAATTCATCTGGTTCGCCAGATGCAGCAGTTCTCTGCGTCGCCCCGCCTCCAGTACGGCTCCGGTTGGATACTGAAAGCAAGGCGTTGAATAGATAAGTGCGGGGTCACGCTCCTTAGCCCTGCCAGGTATAACCATGCCGTACTGATCAACCGGCTGCGCAACCACTTCAAGCCCCAAGGCAGAAAACGCCTCCCACGCTCCTGGATACCCCGGCGATTCAACCCAGGCAATATCGCCTGGCTGACTATATAACGCTGCAGCTAAAACCAGGCTTTGCCGCGTGCCGCTAGTGATAATCACCTGCTCTGGTGAAACGACTAAGGAGCGGTATATAGCCAAAAATTTCGCTATGGCCTGTTGTAACTCCGGAAGCGGTCCGTTTTGATAACCGAGTTCAGTCGCCGACAAACGTGATGCCTTAACCAACGCCCGCCGCCATTGCTCCCTCGGAAATAGTGAGTTATCGGGCATGCCTGGCGCGAGATCAGCTAAGGCTGCCGATCTGACGCTTTTACCGTCGACAGAAGAACAACCTGTTATCGGTTGTACGGTGTGGGTTGGCAAAACATTACCGGTTGATGAAGGCGACTTTATCGCAGGGAAATTCACCCGTGAGCCAGCCCGACCATTGCCATGTATCAATTGTTCATCGGCAAGTTGTTCGTACGCCGCGATCACTGTATTTCTGCCGATATCTAGCTGCTGTGACAGTAGCCGACTGCTCGGTAATCGCGTGCCATCAGGAATATCGCCGGAAGTAATAGCATTATATAAATTGAGGTAAAGCTGGCGGACTTTGGACAGAGGTTGAGAGGTATCAGGCGCTAGCCTATCTAACCATTCGCGCGAGTTCAGCATAATCGAAAATATTACGGCTCTATGTATTAACTATTTTTGTATCTATTCATAGAACCATAAAAAGCGAAAGAATAACAAGCTGTAAATACAAATTATTGATCAACATGACCACCAACGAACAACAGAGCACTATGGGGACGACAGTCAACACATCCACAAACACACCAGAAAAAGGCGATAAACGACGCGTTCGACAGTCGGCCAAGCGCGCCAGTTACGACCGTCAAGACCTATTCCGGGTTCTTGATGCCTGCACAATCGGGCACGTGTCTTTCGTATTGGATGACTGGCCTCAGTCAATTCCTACTGCCATAGCGCGTCTGGACGATGCACTCTACCTTCACGGTAGTCGCAGTAGCCGTCTATTTCAGACACTTGCTGCCGGCAGTAGGCTTTGCGTCTCAGTATGTTGTGTTGATGGGCTCGTCAAAGCCCGCTCAGCCTTCCACTGCTCAATGAACTATCGCAGTGCTGTCATATTCGGCTGTGGTGAATCTGTTGGCGGGGAGGCAAAGCGCTCTCTACTTGATAGATTCACAGAACATCTCATACCAGGATCAGCCGATGATTTCAGACCGGTGATGGATAAAGAACTAAAGGCAACTGAATTGATTCGAGTACCTCTAAACGAGTTCTCAGTAAAAATCCGTACCGGCGACCCGGTCGATGATGATGAAGATATTGATCTTCCTCATTGGGCTGGCGTTATTCCGATTAATTCTGTGTTTGGTGAGTTTCAAAACTCGGCTAATCTGCCGATGGGCACAGAACCTAGCTCGACACTGGTGTCGGCACTGTCAAACTAAACGAATGTATGTCACGACAGATAAAATATCTGTCGTGACATAAGCATTGGGCTACACCTTGTCTGAAGAAACTAAGAAACGCCTCTTAATTTAAAATCGCCGTGCTGAGGAACGGATATTTAATCAGAAGAATCAGCACTAAGAGCATCACAAACGCAAACGGCAGCGCGCCAAGAAATACATCTTTCAGTGAGATTCGATCATCGTTTAAGGTTGATTTGATAACAAAGCAACTGATGCCCAGCGGCGGGGTCAGCAGTCCAATTTCTGCACCGACTACAGTGACAATGCCGAACCATACTGGGCTTAATCCAAGTGGCTCGATGAGTGGTAGAAACAGCGGTACAACAATCAATATGATGGATGCAGTATCGAGCAATGTACCTAGGAATAGCATCAAAATGACATACATCACCATGATAACGGTGAAGCTGAGTTGATTCTCTGCAATGATATTGGCTAATTCATTAGGAAGAGCAGCTAGACCCAACATACGGCTATAGATAGAAGCGGCAGTGATGAGAAACAATATCGCAGCTGTGATGTGCCCTGTCTCAAGCAATGCTTGCCAAAACGTCTTCAAGGTCATGCGTCGGCTCAAGATGGCGATAATAAGACCAACGCCTGCACCGGCAGCTCCCGCTTCCACCGGTGTAAACACACCCGTGTAGATTCCACCTAGAACGACAACAATAAGGGTAACCAGCGGAAGAGTTTTTCGTACTAATTCACCATTAGTCATCTCCCGTTCTTCAGTGGCCACACGGCCTCCGACAAAGTTAGGAAAAAACTTACCCGCAAAGGCAATTGCACCAATGTAGGCAATAGCCAGCATGAGTCCCGGAACGATACCGGCCAGAAACATATCTCCGACGGATTGCTCGGCGACAAAGGAATAGATGATCAGCATGGCTGAAGGCGGAATGATCATGCCAAGCACTGATGAGCCTGCAACAACACCCACAGCAAATCGTGGGTTGTAGTCGTAACGCATCATTTGTGGAACAGCAACGGTTGCGAATACAGAGGCTGACGCAATTGAAGAACCTGTTACCGCCGCAAATACCGCGTTGGCGCCTACGGTCGCCATGCCAATACCGCCTTTTATTTTGCGGAAAAGCGCGTTCATCACATCGTAGATGTCGCTACCCATTCCGGCCTTGGACACTATCAGCCCCATAAAGGTGAAGAGCGGGACGGTGGCGAAGGTGTACTCCATGACACTGTCACCGACGGCTATCTTGATCAGGTTCATCGCAAGATCAAAGTTGTCGCGCATCAGCCAGATGGAGACAAACGATACAACACCAAGCGCGATGGGAATGTATACGCCCAGGTATATAAGAACGACTATGGCTAGTACGGACGCCAGTCCAATTTCAATCGGGCTCACGTCTATGACTCCCTAGTTGGGGATGAAGCTGTCGGTTTACGCGCGTACAAAGACGGTGCAAACAGCTTGAGTAAAAACAATAGACAGCACAAACAAGCACTGAGAAATATAACCAGCTTGATAGGCCACCAGGGCGCTGTGAAAACCCCGGGTACGCCAAAATAATCTTTAGTTTCGAACATCTCTACAAATTCTGGCCATATCGCTATCGCAATTAACAGCATGAATATGCAAGCAATCAGGTTGATAGCATTATCAATAAACGCTGACACTTTTGGCCATCTATTACCGGCAACCGTCAGGAACCCATCAGAGCGTGTTAAACGGTTCACCCTGGTGACATCGGGAAGTTGAAGAAAAACGATGAATACCATCGAAAACTGCACCAACTCGACCGCGCCGTGGAAGGGTGCATTAAACATCCCCCGCGCGACGACGTCGTAATTCACGACGAGAACCAACGCTAATACCATTAGCGTACCTGCCGCATTTGCGAACATAGCTATTCGCTCGGCAACTGATGTGATGATCTGAAGAGCTTTTCTCACAGGAAATTTATTATCAGTATTCAGGGCGGATATCGACGACCCGTGAAAGTGGTCGTGATGGTGAGGGGTACTTCAAAACAAAAAGCCGGAACGAAGAGTCGTTCCGGCTTTGATACTACTCTGGCGTTACCAGAATACCTCTAGAGCTCAGAAGCCCAATCACGTGTTGGCTGGAAACCCGCTTCAGCCAATTTGCCCAGGAAGCTCTTCAGCATATCAGTACCTGGCTCACCTTTAGAATCAAGATTCTTGGCCCACTCAGCAGCGATGTTAGGCATAGAGTTAGCCCAAGCAGCGCGGTCTTCTGCAGACACTTCGATGACCGTACCACCTGACTCCTGGTAAGCCGCCAAGCTTGATGCAGCACGGTTCATTGCTGTGTTAGCAACGTGATCGCGGTAGGCAACTGCCACTTCCTGTAGTACGCCTTGTACTTCTTCAGGTAGCTTGTTCCAGTAGTCCTTGTTAACAGTCACTGTCTTAGAGTTAACAGCACCCAGATCCACTTTCAACATGGTTGGTGCAACTTCAGCGATTTTAAAAGTCTTTGCAGCTTCCGGCCACAACATTGCGTGCTCAACCAGACCGGTTTGCAACATGCTGTAGAAGTCAGTCAGACCACCACGAACACCAACCGCACCGTCGATACCTTCAACGTAACGCATGTTCATACCTGCGCCTGCTACTTTACCGCCCTGAATATCGTTGATTGAACCGATGTCTTTCGTGCTGAACATCTGATAGCTATCAAGTACAACACCCGTGGCTAAGTACACTTGGTTTTGCTTGTCGAATTCTTTTTGCATCGTTGGGAATTCTTTTGCAATTTCATCAACCGCTTTGGCTACCGCAGGTGCATCTGCAGCAACGAACGGCGAAACAGCTGATAGTGCCTGGCTAGGTAATTTAGAGTTATGGAAAATCGTTGTTACGATTCCAATGTCACCTAGACCTAGCTTGACGCCTTCTAGAACACCCTTTGGCTTAACAATGGAACCGCCATAGCTTTCCTGCCAATCCATTTCGTAGTTGCCGTTTTCGGCAAGGCGCTTATCAACTTCAGGGATGAAGAAGTTAGTGAATTCAGCAACCCACATAGCTTTCGCCGGGTAGCCATCGATAACGACTGCCTTGATTTTTTCTGCAGCGAAACCGCTAATAGGTGCTGCCATCATGCATCCGGCAACTGCTAGCGTCGCTAGCAAAGTGGGTGATTTTTTGATCGTCATATGTTTCTCCAATGTGTGCGGCAAATAAGGGTTGGTCTGGTGAACATCTGGACGACCAACAAATATTTTCGTTTATTAAAAATTATTGTGATGTTGCGTTGGTTAATTCCTTACAGATAACTACAGACTTCATTAAATGGAAACCTTGGCAGCTTTTGAAACAACGCTGTTTCGTCAGCGTACCCTATGTTGCATAGAAAATTGGATTTCCAGTTTCGATCTGCGAAGAATTCCTGATCGACAATGTCGTTTGAAAATCCGGACAAAGCCCCAACGTCCAAGCCAACAGCTCGTGCGGCAATTGTAAAGTAAGCCCCCTGTAATGTGGAGTTACGATAGGCCGTGTCTTCTATGTACGCGGTTTTGCCTTTAAAAAACGGGCGTCGATCTTCATGAGGGAATAAATAAGGTAATTGCTCCCAAAAGTCGAGGTCGTAAGCAATGATGGCTGTGACCGGTGCGGACATGACCTTTTCGATATTCTTTTCTTTCAGAGACTTAGCAAGGCGCTGTTTTGCTTCATCCGAGCGAATGAATACAAATCGAGCCGGGCAACAGTTCATGCTGGTGGCACCCGCTGCAGTTATTGCGTAGATGGTCTCCAGGAGTTCATCGGAGACTGGCTTGTCCTGCCACGCGTAGTGAGAACGTGCGCCGCGCAAGATCACATCGATGGAATCATCATCTAAAGAGGCTTTACGTTCCCGCAAAGAACGAATCTGAGCTTGAGCTGCCGCTCGAGCTTCTTCAAGGGCTTCACCAGCCAATGCACTCATATATAGAACCTGTATTGAACACGACGACTACACCATAGGCAGCCTGATGACTCTATTTTTGGTGATTTTTTGCTATAGTGTCAAGTAATATCGATATTTATCTGACATTTTTTTCTAATTACCTGATCCATCCAATTACAAGGTGCCACTATGCCGGCTTGGAACGAATATAAAAGTCTTGCCAAAGAGCGAGGCTCCCTCGCCCACGAACTCTACGTAGTGCTCAGTGAACCTGCGGCACCGCCCGAGAAAATGAAGGAACAACTTCCGGGGCATCTTGCGTATCAGGCAGAACAGGAAAAGATCGGCGCGCTTGTCATGGCAGGCCCGATGTCGGATCTGACTGGCGAGCAAATGGAGGGTGTGGGGATGATTATCTACCGCGCAGAGTCGCTGGAAGCGGCAAAACAAATCGCCGAAAACGACCCCATGCATAGCTCAGGTACACGCACTTTCGTTATACGCCGGTGGCTGGTTAACGAAGGCAGCATCTCCATCAACGTCAAGCTGTCGTCCCAGACAGTGTCCTTATAAGGTCGAGCTGAAGAGGCCTTAGTTTTTGCTGATTATAAGGTTGGGCCGTTCCGTTTAGCCCATCCTTATATTTTCCGGATACGTTTAGAAAACTCAGTGCGCAACAGCACACTGAGTCCCACAACTAAGAGATTGTTTAAGCGGCTTGCTGGCGAACCTTAGCCACAATCGATTTGAACTCATCATCGCTGAGAATATCGCGCTTCTGGATACCTTGCTGTTTAACCTCAGTCAACATGGCTACCAGTTGCTCATCGTCCGCTTCACCCAGACCTAGCTCTCCGAGCTTGTAGATGATGGACGCTTTTCCGCTTTTCTTACCCAATACCACTTCGCCGGTTTTACCCGTCAGTTGTGGATGTGTAGCAAACATGACGAGAGGATCTTCCATAACGTACTGGATACCAATTCCAGACTCACGGATGAAATTGCCTGAACCTAATACAGGTTTGTTCCGTGCAATGGCAATATTCGACATTTCTGACAGCATGCTGCCTAACTCAGGAATTTTATCCAGGCGATAACCCGTCTCATAGCCATACAGGAGTTCAAGGCCCAGCATCAGTTCTTCAAGGGCCGCGTTACCGGTTCTTTCACCGAGGCCGTTACCACAACTGTGGACAACTTCTGCGCCTGCAGTGACAGCGGCAAGTTCAGTCGCTACACCCATACCAAAGTCGTTGTGAGTGTGAATTTCGATAGGTAGACCGGTCATGTCCTTAACCCAACGAACCATATATTTAATGGCTTCAGGTGTTGCACAACCCATCGTATCGACAATACCGATGGAATCGGGCATGGCTTCCTCACTGATGGCTTTGCATAAATTAGCCAGATCATCCTCTCGAGCACGCGTTGTGTCGTAAGGAAAGAAAACCGCGTATAGACCTTGCTCGCGTGCGTAGTTGATCACGTCTTTACTCTTCTTAAAGACGTCTTGCCACGTCCAACCAAATTGCGTAACCAACTTCGGGTAACCAATAGGCACTTCGATGATGACACCGTCTGCGCCGCATTCCAGAGCCATATCAATATCTTGTTTTAGCGCGCGTGAGAAAGTAAAGATGCGAGACTTTAAGCCAAGCTTAGAAATTTCTTTTATGGCTTCTGCATCTTGCGGAGAGACCGCAGGCATACCAGCTTCAATTCGTTCAACACCGAGCTCATCGAGTTTGGTGGCGATTTTGATCTTGTCATCGATGGAGAATACGACGCCTGGAGTTTGCTCGCCATCACGTAGCGTGGCATCATGAATTTCAACCTTCTCAGGCAGCTCCAGGCCACTCCTGACATCAGTTTTGAAATTGTAGGGGCTCACCCACCATTGACCATCTACCGAGTGCGTTTCGCGCATGTACTAGCCTCAACTGTATAGAATTGATTAAACCTTGATTTTTATCATAGATTTTCAGTCTTATCAACAAAATAACCAGATTATCCATTAGTCTCCATATTCGGGTAATTTGAAGGTACACAATCAGCGGGCGTCCTATTTCAGTGTTCCGTTGACGTAAAACCGAAGAATGAGTTAACGCATGAACAAGAAGACCGGTTTTGAAACGGCGGCTCAGTCCACCACCCAGCGCGCCTACATCGCATTGCGTGAGGCCATCATTACCGGCGAAATTGCGCCGGGTGAAAAACTCAAAGTAGAAGAACTCAAAGGCACCTTGAATACAGGTGCCTCCCCGGTAAGAGAAGCACTTAGCCTGCTGACATCAAATCAACTGGTAGAACGACGTGATCAACGCGGGTTTCGAGTCGCTCTGGCGAGTCGGAAACAGTTTGATGAAGTTCTTAGCCTGCGTTGTCAGCTAGAAGATCTTGCCCTACGAGCCAGCATTAAACTGGGAGATCAGGAATGGGAAGACAATCTAGTGCTTGCTCATCACCACATGACAAAATTGTACGCAGGCCCGCAGGACTCTTTCGAAGTGCAACATCGGGCGTTTCACATGGCGCTGCTTGCGGCCTGCGACTCGCCGATACTCATTCGTTTTTGCGAACAGCTCTACGACCTGAACATTCGATATCGATATCTAGCGCTTAAGTCTTCCGGATATGCCAAACGTGATGTCGCAGGTGAACACCAGTCCATTCTCAATGCAGCGATTGAAAGAGATGTCGAAACCGCCTCTACTTTACTGGTATCTCACTACAGAAATACCGGTGATTACCTGGCAGAGTTAATGGAACTGGCTTAACGCGCCTGTAAGTTAGCAATACACCCGGCATTGTTAATCCGGGAGAGCCTACCGGCCGACAGGAACCCGGCTTAAGAAGCCGGTTGATCCGCCAATACGAAATCGAAATCCACTCTCAGATAATCCTCGCTCACCTTACCTGAAAGGTCGAATCCTTCAGGAAAGCTTGCAGCCTCTTTGGGCACATACTTCATCACCAGGTCATCTCGAACACCAAACACCGTGTCCTGATCCAGATACGGATCATCATCAGGGAATACTTCCGTTACGACAGGTCGAAACCCGTCAGCGCTGGTAATGAAATGCAAGTGTGAAGGACGCCATGGGTGTCTGCCGGCTGCATCAAGTATCTGACCGACAGGACCATCACTCGGTACCGTATAACAAACCGGTTTTACCGTGGTAAACGCGTAACGACCATTTTCATCGGTTGTCATTAGAGCATGGAACGAATGAATATCTTGCTCTTCGTCCTGGCTTGAATAAAGACCATTAGGGGCCGTTTGCCAAATATCCAGCGTTGCTCCGGCAATCGGATTTTTGCGCTTGTCATACACATGACCTTCAACAACCAGTACTTCACCTTCGTAGTGACGCTTCATATCGCCACCAATATGCAACGTTGGAGGGTTAGAGATATGGAACGGGCCGAGTACGGACGAATTAGTTGCGTCTGGCTCTGAATGCATCATATCCACAAGAGATGACAGGCCCATTACGTCAGACAACAAAACAAATTCGTTGCGCTCGTCAGTGGTGATGTTGCCAGCCCACTGCATAAACTCAAGACCCTTACGCCATTCGTCGTGAGTCAGGTTGGTTTCCCTGGCGAAATCGTGCAAATGCCGCGCAAGGCATGTCAGGACTTCTTTGAATCTCGGATCGGTGTCCTCACCAAAATAGCTGGCAAACACGTCGGTTATATTGTCTTTGGTCACCGTTCGCATTGGCTGATACTCCTGACTTTCGGCCTATTAGATACAGATATTGTAACTATCTGCGCAGATTTTTTGTCTATTTAAATTGCATTAAAGGAAAAATATCGACATTTCCTCTAAATGACTTCAAACTCCAGACTCATCGTGATTCTAAACATCGATCATCCTGAACGTAATTTAGTGTACAAACTCTACGAGCACTCTAACAACAGAAATACACAACATAGAGCCTGAACACTCGTCCTTGTCATAGGGATAACCGGGTTGAACATGAACACGTATTTGATAAGCTGACACCCTCCGTTCCGACTTTAAAGTCAATCACCGAGACCTCTTACAAGCATGGCAATCAAACAGAAAACTGTAATTCAAGCAACAATGACCGGCGAAAGCCCTTCGCATTCACTGACCAACGTTAGTGTCCGGGACGTAAAATTTCCGATCGATGAGCCCATCGAGCGCGGTGGTACCAATCTCGGGCCATCACCCACTGAAACAGCGATTGCCTCCTTAATCGGATGTACCAGTGTCATCGCCAATAAGTGCGCTGAAAAACTGGGCATAGACATTGGTCATTTGAACATTGAAGCCACTTATAGCTTCGACAGACGCGGCGCTATGATGATGGAAGAAATAGATCTTCCGTTTCCTAAGGTCGTGTTGAACATCGTCGCAAGCGGATCGGCATCAGATGCTCAATTGCAAGAAGTGTCTGCCGAACTTAACAAGTTCTGTCCGATATCAAAAATGTTCAAAGCGTCTGGAACAGAGATTGAAGAAAACTGGTCACGCGCTTAAAGCCGGTTCTATGTGATTGACGTTAATCTGTCATGCTAACGCAACACACAGGGCTTACCTACAGCAAAGCCGGTGCAACCGATGGCTATATGCTTATCGTTCCATGCGCCGGCTCTCAAGCCTATCTTATAAATCACGCGGGCGAGACAGTACATAGCTGGCAGACCGGGCCAGGTTTTACCAATTGGGGCTACTTGCTGCCCAACGGTAATTTATTCGTGAACGAACGTTGTGAGAAGCGGCAGGGTGTTGCATTAACTGGCAGTGGCCTTTTAAGAGAATATGATTGGGAAGGAAACCTGGTCAGAGAACATCTTGACCCCTGGCAACATCACGATGGTAGGCGGCTACCCAATGGCAACACTGTGTACCTGGCTTACACGCCTCTCAGTGCGACTGAACAATCGCAAATAAAAGGCGGCATAGCGGGTAGCGAATCTGAAGGCGGCATTTTTGGAGAATGCATTCGGGAAGTTAACGCTACAGGTGAAGTTGTTTGGGAATGGCACTTTACTGAGTTTGGTAACGAATTCCCTTTGCACCCTAATGCTAACCGTTGGTCACGTGGGCACACTAATACGATATTTCCCATCGGAGATGATCAGTATCTGGTTAGCTGTAAAACGCTTAATTTAATTTTTATCGTGAGTAAATCCAGTAACGACGTTGTCTGGCATTATCAAGATGATGCAATGGGCGGACAGCACGATGCGCAGCTGTTAGACAACGGGAATATCCTGTTATTTGCAAACGGTGCTTATTCCGCAGACTTACATCACTCGCAAGTGTGGGAAATAGATCCAACGACTAACACCATCGTGTGGAGGTACAAAGGAAAAGAGAACCCGCAGTTATTTTTCTCTCCTCATATCGGAGGATGCCAACGTCTGCCATCTGGCAACACACTCATCTGTGAAGGTGCCAAAGGTTGCATTTTTGAAGTCACTCCAGAGGGCGACATTGTCTGGGAATATGT
>CAZCKD010000105.1:0-11449 GCA_964498925.1 uncultured Granulosicoccaceae bacterium | reverse complement strand
AGCGAAATAGTCACGATGGAGTAACTATTGTGTCGATGAGCTGATAAGTTTCGCTTACACCAGCGAGCGAAATCTATGTCGTTGTATTGAAGTAACTTCAATGCATTTTCATCTGCCGATAAGTCAGAGAAAACGGGCGCTGAAAAATACTGTTCAATGGTGTTTTCTGTCTCGGGATGTACCTTAATGTATTCATCCTGAGAAATGATAGATTTAAATTCTTCGTCGACGGCTTCTCTAAATGCATCAATGCCCATCGACTTGACGAGGATTTTAATTCTCGCCTTGTATTTATTATCTCGTCTCCCAGCCAGATTGTAGACCCGTAAGATAGCTTCGATATAAGGCAGAAGTTGGTTCTTGGGTAAGGCAGGTTGAATGACTTGGCCGATCACCGGAGTTCTGCCCAAGCCGCCGCCTACGATAACTTCGTAGCAGGTTTCGCCTTCATCATTTTTTAGCACTCTAAGGCCAATATCATGTGCGCGAATGACAGCGCGGTCTTCAGCAGCACCGGTTACGGAGATTTTGAATTTTCTAGGTAAGTAGGCAAATTCCGGATGGTCTGTAGACCACTGCCTGAGTATTTCTGCAGTGACTCTGGGATCCTCGGCTTCGTTTGCTACTGCGCCCGCAAAGTGATCTGCTGTGACGTTGCGAATACAGTTGCCAGAGGTTTGTATGGCATGCATACCGACATCAGCCAACGCATCAAGAATATCCGGCACGGCCTCAAGCGTTGGCCAGTTATATTGAATGTTCTGACGGGTAGTGAAGTGGCCGTAGCCACGATCCCACTTTTCTGAAATGAAGGCAAGTTGTCTTAATTGCGCGCTATTCAAAGAGCCGTAAGGTATGGCCACCCGAAGCATGTAGGCGTGCAATTGAAGATACAAACCGTTTTGAAGGCGTAAGGGTTTGAATTCGTCTTCGGTTAATGCGCCGTTCAAGCGTCGAGCTACCTGATCGCGAAACTGAAGTACTCGTTGCTTTACAAACGCGGAATCAAATTCGTCATAGCGATACATAATAATAAACCGTTTGGTAGCTGCGATTTAACTAGGGGCGTGCTGCGTTAATAGCTGCGATGAGTCGGGCCGCTTTCGCGAAAACGATTTCGGAAATGCGTCAACGTTAAGGTTTTATCGGTGTGCAGGTGTGCGTCGACTATCAGTGGCGAAAGGACAACGGATTGGTCTGTCTCAAGCGTCTCAAGTACCTCTGACGCAGCTGCGCGTTCATCGTATTGATGTGCGTCGTTAATATCTCTGGTCCACAGATCACTGCTTGCCTGATAAACAACCTGACCTGAGAGCAAATCGTTGGCGCTGATCAGCCATACGGAGACCGCGTTATTCGGGAAAATGTCCTTCGCTACTGCGTTCATGTCTTCTTTTCACCTCTGCTGGCTAGTCGCCAACGGATTCGGGCGTTCTAGGGTCTGATCGTCGGATTCGACGTTAGTTTCTCTCTGAGGAGTGAATTTTAGAATAAATTCCCAATATTCTGCAATATAGACCGCTGATTAAGAAATAAATGGTATATATGTGCTTTAAAGTGAAAATATATTCTATTTTATAGGGGGTTGTGGGAATGGCAAAAGGGCTAGACACGCTAGATCGGAAAATTCTCTTGTCCATTCAACAGGACAACAGCCAATCGTTGGACACACTGGCCTCTAATGTCCAATCGTCAAAGACGCCGGTTTGGAACCGTCTTCGTAGACTACGAAAGTCGGGTGTCATTAAAAAAGAGGTGGCAGTGCTTGACCCTGTGGAACTGGGGTTGCAGGCTTGTTTTTTTGTTCTGGTCCGTACCTCTCAACATGAGGAGGACTGGCAGACACGTTTTTTAGAAGCTCTTTCCAAGCGGCCGGAAATACAAGAAGCCCATCGCTTGGCTGGCGATGTGGATTACCTTCTCAAAGTGAGAGTGCAGGATCCGGCTGATTTCGATCGTTTTTATCAGGATCTCGTTTCTGATATCAGCATATATAACGTAACCTCCCTGTTATCTATGCAGGAAATTATCTCAACCACGGCGCTCCACTTCGATATGGAATCCTGAATCGAATGACGAAGAGTGAAGGCTGTCAAAAAGGATAGGTGGATGTAATTTTCGCGTGTTATCGGACCGGAGTTTGCTTATTTAAGAAAAATTCCGCTTTCCTGAGGTACCGATTATGAAACGTTTTTCAGCCGCTTTTGTAGCGTTAGCTGCCGCTGTCGCCATTACTGGTTGTGCGACTACAGAATCTAACCGGGTTATAGAGGCGAAAACTGTTCGTACTCATAACACCAGTTACAACGGCCCTCGATATGCGGTTGTTGTGGCCAATTTTCAGAATCGCTCAGCGTACCAGCGTGGCCTGTTTTCCTCAGGTGATGATCGTTTAGGCAGTCAAGCTAAGACCATTTTGAAAACACATCTGCAGCAAACAAATCGGTTTGATGTTTATGACCGGGACAATATGGTGCAAATTGCGGAAGAGTCTCGTATCAGAGGCACACAACAGTCATTAGGCGGGGCGCAGATTGCAGTTGGCGGTGATGTGACAGAGTTTGGTCGAAAAACCACCGGTGACCAACAACTATTCGGCATCCTCGGATCCGGAAAGAAGCAAACAGCATACGCCAAGGTTGCTCTTAATCTCGTGGATGTTCGCACATCACGAGTCGTCTATTCCGCACAAGGAGCGGGTGAGTATGAATTGTCTAACCGCGAAGTTGTTGGCTTTGGCGGCACGGCTGGATACGATGCAACGCTTAATGCAAAAGTGCTGAATTTAGCGATTACAGAAGCTGTCAACGGACTAGTAGACGGGCTTGAGCGAGGCGCTTGGGCGGCTAGTCGGGAGTGATGAGCATGACACGATTCAATTCTATTTTCCGATCGGCCAGACAAGTAATGGTGGGTATTGCAGCTGCCGTTGTTTTAACGGGCTGTGGAACTGTCCCGACCGATATGTATCGCTGGGGAGTCTATGAAGATTTAGTTTATCAGGGCTACAAGTCACCGGGTAGCGTAGATGTCGTTAGCGGTGCACAGCGCCTGGCTGAAGATATGGCCAGAACAGAAGCCGAAGGTGCAGAAGTACCACCGGGTGTTCGAGTTCATCTTGGTTATCTCTATTATTCGCAGGGTCGTATCGCTGAGGCGAAGGCGTTGTTCGAAACTGAACGTCAAGTGTTCCCTGAATCCAATGTCTTCGTTAGTCGCCTGCTTGCAAGCATGGAGAGAAGATAATGGCTTGGTATTCACGCTTCAGATGCGGGCTCGTAGGCTTAATGTGTCTCGGCCTTCTTAGCGCTTGCGCTTCTACGCCGCAAGAAGATCCCTATGTGCTCTATCGCGACTTAATGCCGAGGTCCATACTTGTATTGCCACCAATTAATGAATCCGTTGATGTCAATGCGCCGTATTCATGGGTTACGACTGTTTCGAAACCGATAGCAGAACAAGGCTATTATGTTTTTCCGGTTGGAATCGTTGATGAATTTATGAAGAGCAATGGCTTGCCGGAGCCTGCAGATATGCACCGTGCACCTATCGATAAACTCGGTAAAGTGTTTGGTGCAGATGCAGTTCTGTATGTCACCCTTGAAGAGTTCGGGCAAAAGTTCGAAGTGCTGAGTTCTGCGACTCGTGTAGATGCTCGCGCTGAATTAGTTGATGTCAGAACAGCGCAAGTTATCTGGAATGGAGACATCAACTTCTCCAAACGAAATAATGACTCCGGTGGTGGTTTGGTGGGTGCACTCGTAAGCGCTGCGATCACTCAAGTGGTTGGTAGTAAGACAGATGCATCCCACGACGCGGCTATCGTTGCGAATGAACGTTGGTTCCAAAATTCGCGTGACGGTTTGCTGATCGGGCCACTCCATCCTAGCTATGAGGCTTCGCAATAGTTTATTGCTTAACCTCTGTCTCGTAAGCGCCATCAATCGCTTTACGTTGAGCGAATCCCGGCCATAGCATCACGTTTCGTTGTATAAAGTTCAACACTTAATACACGAATTAGAGTGGTGCTATGCATATTGGTTTTATCGGCTTGGGCAATGTCGGCGGAAAGCTCTCGGGTAGTCTGGTTCGCAACGGGTTTGAAGTAACGGTCAGAGATTTAGATCGTTCTGCCGCTGATGAGCTGGTGGCGAATGGGGCGAAGTTTGGCGATAGTGCCTCTGACATGGCACGGGATTGCGACATCATTATTACGTGTCTACCTTCACCGGCAGCCAGTGCCAGCGTTGTTGAAGGTCGTGATGGTGTTCTTGAGGGAATGACGCCTGGGACAATTTGGGCAGAAATGAGCACAACCGATGAGGCGGAAGTCACTAGGTTGGGCGCCTTGATAACCGAGAAAGGCGGCCACGCAGTTGATTGTCCTGTTTCGGGAGGTTGTCACCGGGCGGCTACTGGAAATATCGCCATATTTGCCGGTTGTGAGCGTGATGTGTTCGAAAAGCTCCTGCCTGTTCTGAAAGCGATGGGCCGCAGAATTCTTCACACAGGAGAATTGGGTTCTGCCTCGGTACTAAAGGTTGTTACGAATTATCTAGCGACCGCCAATCTTCTAAGCATCAGCGAAGCGCTGGTGACCTGCAAAGCTGCCGGGATGGATATGGCGACAGCCTATGAAGCGATAAAGGTCTCCTCCGGTAACTCTTTTGTTCATGAAACGGAGAGTCAGGTCATTCTCAATGGCTCCCGTGATATCAATTTCACGATGGATTTGGTGCTCAAGGATATTGGCTTGTTCCAGTCTGTGGCTGACCGGGCCGGTGTGCCGCTGGAGATTAATCCATTGCTCATCAATATTATGAAAGATGGTGCCGAACGATACGGCATGCGTGAATGGTCTCCTAATATCATCAAGCGTCTTGAAGATGCGGTCGGCGTTCAAGTTCTAGCTGATGGATTTCCTGCCGAGATGACTGATGATGAGCCGGAAGAGGCTGGCTATGAAATCGTTCCCAAGAGCAGGCAATAAATAGAACGTAAAGCTTAGCTGTTAGAGCTGCATGGAACTAATGTGCTCATTTAGACGTCGATTTTACTAGCGCCGTAAAGGACTAGCCGTGCCACCTCTAAGTGTGCACACTAGACTCTAATTCAGCTTTGAGGGGTCGTCATCATGGGAAGTTCTCACAATCTGGATGATAAATACACTGCCTTGCAAGGCAGTGCCTTCATGACGGGAACCCAAGCTCTGGTTAGATTGCCCATGGTTCAGATGCGTCGGGATCGGGAAGCGGCATTAAACACAGCCGCTTTCGTCACAGGCTATCGTGGTTCGCCGCTGGGTTCCTACGATCAACAATTGGAACTTGCGCACAAGCATCTCGCTGAGCATGGCGTCACTTTTCAACGAGGCGTTAATGAAGATTTAGCGGCGACAGCCATATGGGGCACGCAACAAGTGCCTTTGTCCGAACAATCGAACCGGGATGGAGTGGTCGGATATTGGTACGGTAAAGGTCCGGGCGTTGATCGGTGTGGCGATGTTTTTAAACACGGTAACGCTGCAGGCACTTCGACCCACGGTGGTGTGTTGTGTTTTGCAGGCGATGACCACACGGCAAAATCCTCAACGTTGCCCCATCAATCAGATCATGCGTTCATGGCGGCTGTTATGCCGGTGTTGTATCCATCCTCGATTCATGAATTTATTGAGCTCGGATTATTTGGGATAGCAATGTCGCGATATTCAGGTGCATGGGTTGGCTATAAAGTCATTTCAGACACCATTGAAACTAGCGCGGTCGTATCGCTGGCAGGAGAGAGCAGAAAATTCCTCATGCCGGAGGATTATGTTCTGCCTGAGGAAGGGCTCAATTTGCGATGGCCTGATCCACCTCTGGTACAAGATGACAGATTGCAAGAACACAAAGCGTATGCAGCGCAAGCGTTTGCTCGCGCAAACTCTATTGATCAAATCGTATTCGATTCTCCCAATGCGCAGTTTGGCATTGTTGCAACGGGTAAAGCGTTTGAGGATGTCAGGCAGGCACTGACCGAGCTAGACATCAGTGAGAGCGCTGCATCGGCTATGGGCTTGCGTCTCTACAAGGTTCGTATGCCGTGGCCTCTAGAGCCTCAGGGGATTCGTCATTTCTCTGAAGGGTTGCAAGAGGTGTTGATCATTGAAGAGCGTAGGGAAATTATCGAACATCAGATAAAGCAGCAACTATTTAACTGGCGTTCAGATGTAAGGCCAAGAATAGTCGGTAAGTTTGACGAGAATGATGTCCCTTTCCTACCTTTGTCTGCGGCTTTGTCGACATCCAGAGTAGCGCGAGCCATTGCATCCAGATTATTAAAACTACCGTTGGATGCCGATGTTAAAAAACGAATTGAAGAGCGTCTTGCGTATTTACAGCGTAGAGCAGATGAAAAAGCGAATCAGGCTGCCCCTATAGATAGACAGCCTTGGTTTTGTTCAGGCTGTCCGCATAATTCATCCACCAAAGTGCCTGAAGGTTCTAAAGCCATGGCCGGTATTGGCTGTCACTATATGGTTCAGTGGATGGATAGGAACACTGATACATTTACTCAGATGGGAGGCGAAGGCGTCCCTTGGACAAGTCTGAGTCACTATACCGATGAGAAACATCGATTCGTTAACCTGGGTGATGGTACATACTTTCATTCAGGCTATTTAGCGGTACGCGCTTCAGTCGCCGCTGGTGTAAACATCACTTACAAAGTATTGTTTAATGATGCGGTTGCTATGACCGGTGGGCAATCTGTTGACGGGGATCTGACGGCGACGAAAGTTGCCAATCAGCTCCATGCAGAAGGTGTCTCTCCCATCTATTTGGTAAGCGATGAGCCTGAGTTGTATTCTAAAAATGATTTGCCGCCTGGCGCCGTTATCGAGCATCGGGAAAATCTGGATGCGGTTCAGCGTGAAGTCAGAGAGTTAGATGGTTGCAACGCTATTGTTTATGCGCAGACGTGTGCTGCTGAAAAACGTCGGCGACGTAAGCGTGGACTTATGCCAGACCCTGCGAAGCGCGTTGTCATCAATAGTGATGTGTGTGAAGGCTGTGGTGATTGTTCGATCCAATCCAATTGTGTTTCCATAGAACCTCTAGAAACAGCCTTTGGACGAAAAAGGCAGATTAACCAATCCACCTGTAACAAAGACTTTTCTTGTGTTCAGGGTTTTTGTCCTTCTTTTGTGACGATCGAAGGCGGTTCTTTAAAAAAATTAGCGAAGCCTCAAACCGACGTGCTGTCAGAGTCGTTGCCCACACCTGCAGTGGCTACTCTTGGTGATCAACCTTGGAATATAGCCATTACCGGCGTAGGTGGTACCGGCGTGCTGACTATTGGCGCACTGCTGGGTATGGCTGCGCATATTGATGGTCAAGCGTCCATGGTGTTGGATATGGCTGGACTTGCTCAGAAGGGGGGTGCTGTTCTGAGTCATGTCAGATTAGCTAATTCACCGGATAAAGTCGCAAGTCCGCATATTGTTGTCGGGAGCGCTGATCTGTTAATTGCTGCTGATGCCGTTGTTGCCGCGTCTGCCGAAGGATCCTCCCTGTGCGAAAAAAATCGAACCAATGCCGTGGTTAATACAACGACAGCACCCGTGGCAAGTTTTGTTCATCATCGCGATATCGATTTTAAATACAGTGCGGTTGAAGCGAGAATTTCTGAAGTTGTTGCTAGTGCAACGCACTTTCAGCCATTCGGTAACGTTGCAAAAAACCGAATAGGTGATTCCATAGCCACCAACATTATGATGTTGGGGTACGCATGGCAGGCTGGATTAATACCGCTGAGTTTCGATGCGCTCGATCAGGCGATAGCATTAAATGGCGTTGCTGTTAAATCCAATCGAGAAGCATTTCACTGGGGTAGAAAGCTGTACTTGCAACCCGATGAATTTAAATCGACGATTAACAGCGCTGAATCTAAGGATTCGAGTGTCGACAACATTCCAGATAGCTTGGATGCACTAAAGGCTCATCGTGTAAAACACCTGACCCTGTATCAGGGGGCTCGCTTGGCACGGCGATATACAAAGCAGGTGGAAAGAGTGTCAGAGACGTGCCAGCTACTCAATCTTGATGATTCGCTTGCTCGGGTCGTGGCCAGTGAATACGCTCGATTGCTAGCTTATAAAGATGAGTATGAGGTTGCCCGACTCTATTCATTGCCAGCGTTTAAAGATCAATTGAATTCCCTTTTTGATGGTGATTTTTCTATTAAATTGCATCTGGCTCCACCTCTGCTCAGTAAGATTGGCACGGATGGGCGGCCGAGAAAACGCAGTTTCGGACCGGCTATTTTGTCCTTTTTCAACATACTTCAAAAAGGGGCCAAGCTGCGGGGAACGGTATTCGATGTATTTGGCTACACGGCAGAAAGAAAACTCGAACGGGAATGGATTCGGCGGTACGAGGCCGATATAGACACGGTTCTGGAACATCTCAGCGCTGACACATTGGACGCGTCACTGCGTTTGTTGAGTGTGCCTGAACAAATTCGAGGCTTTGGACCTGTTAAGTTGGATGCGATGAAATTAGCAGAAGAAAAACGCACCGCTGCGCTAGAATCATTGTTGCTTGCAGGGTCCACTATTAAAATCCATGCGGCTTGACGTCTGACAATACAAGGTTTTCGAACATGTTCAATTCCGGAATGCAATTCTCGCTCGGTGAAGATATAGAAGCGCTACGCGATTCGGTTGCCCGCTTCGCCAGTGAACAAATCGCCCCGCGTGCCGAAGAGATCGACAAAAGCAATAACTTTCCAATGGATTTATGGCAGTCCATGGGAGAGTTGGGTTTGCACGGCATCACCGTCCCAGAAGATGAAGGGGGATTGGGGATGGGCTATCTTGCCCATTGTGTGGCCATGGAAGAAGTGAGTAGAGCGAGTGCGTCTGTAGGCCTTTCTTATGGTGCCCATTCCAACCTTTGCGTCAATCAGATTCGTCGCAACGGAACAGATGAACAGAAAGCCCGGTATTTACCTGATTTGATTTCAGGAAAAAACATTGGTGCTTTGGCTATGTCTGAACCCGGGTCAGGATCCGACGTTGTATCTATGCGTTTAAGTGCAACGAAAGAAGGCAGTGACTACGTATTGAACGGTAATAAAATGTGGATTACCAATGGCCCTGATGCAGATACATTGGTGGTTTATGCCAAGACGGACTTTGATGCTCAATCGCGTGGAATCACAGCTTTTATCATCGAAAAGAAAATGGATGGGTTTAGCACATCGCCTAAGCTGGACAAGCTGGGGATGCGCGGTTCAAATACCTGCGAGCTTATTTTTGATCAATGCCGAGTGCCTGCAGAAAACGTCTTGGGTGGCGAGGGGCGAGGCGTGAATGTATTGATGTCCGGCCTCGATTATGAGCGGGTTGTATTAGCTGGCGGGCCGCTTGGAATCATGGCGGCTTGTCTGGATGTTGTGGTGCCTTACGTTCATGACAGAAAACAGTTTGGAAAGGCCATAGGCGAGTTCCAACTGATGCAAGGTAAGCTTGCCGATATGTACACAACAACAAATGCCTGTCGTGCTTATGTCTATGCAGTGGCAGCGGCTAGTGATAGAGGGCAGACCACACGTAAAGATGCTGCGGGTTGTATTTTGTATTCAGCCGAAAAAGCCACATGGTGTGCACTGGAGGCTATTCAATCTTTAGGCGGTAATGGCTATATCAATGATTACTCTACCGGTAGATTGCTTAGAGATGCGAAACTGTACGAAATAGGCGCAGGTACCAGTGAAATACGGCGCATGCTAATCGGTCGTGAACTTTTCGCTGAAACCTCGTGAAACTTCAATCCGCCATAAGCACGGGTAGTGAAGACTATCTTGCAAACAGACAGCAACTTCTTGATAGCGTTAACAAGCTTGAAGATGTTGCGAATAACATTGCCCTGGGAGGTAATGAAAGAACCCGACAACGTCATGTCTCGAGAGGAAAATTATTGCCGCGTGATCGGATATCTCGATTGATAGATCCCGGTAGCGCTTTTCTGGAAGTGGGATTGTTTGCGGCCTGGGAACACTACGAAAACGAAGTACCCAGCGCAGGTGTTATCGCAGGTGTGGCGCAAGTGTGCGGCATCGACTGCATGATCATTTGCAATGACGCGACGGTGAAGGGTGGCACCTATTACCCGCTAACAGTTAAAAAACACTTGCGCGCTCAAGCCATTGCTGAACAAAACCATTTGCCGTGTATTTATCTTGTGGATAGCGGTGGTGCAAATTTACCGAATCAAGATGAAGTGTTCCCAGATCGTGATCACTTCGGTCGAATTTTTTTCAATCAAGCGTCGATGTCTGCGAAAGGTATTGCGCAGATTGCGGTTGTAATGGGCTCTTGTACCGCAGGCGGTGCCTATGTTCCCGCAATGTCAGATCAAACTATTATTGTTCGTGAGCAAGGCACTATTTTTCTCGCGGGTCCGCCTTTAGTCAAAGCGGCAACAGGCGAAGAAGTGAGTGCGGAAACTCTGGGTGGCGGCGATACTCATACGCGATTATCCGGTGTTGCTGATCACTTGGCCGAAGATGATGCACATGCGCTTGCGCTGGCAAGAGACTGTGTCGCATCGCTCAATCAGCGCAAGCCTGACACTGTTGTTTTGAAGGCTCCGGTAGACCCGCTTTTTGATGCAGACGAATTGCTGGGTGTCATCCCCGTTGATGAGCGCAAGCCGTTCGATGTTCATGAAGTGATTACACGCATTGTTGATGGGTCAAATTTTGATGAATTCAAACCTTTGTTTGGTTCGACCCTGGTTACGGGATTTGCGCATATCCATGGCATTCCTGTGGGCATTATTGCTAACAATGGTGTTCTTTTCTCGGATAGTGCATTGAAGGGGGCGCACTTTGTCGAGCTATGTTGCCAACGAAAAATCCCGTTAGTTTTTTTGCAAAACATCACAGGCTTTATGGTTGGGCAAGCAGCAGAAGCTGGCGGCATTGCTAAAAACGGTGCCAAGCTTGTTATGGCAGTCAGCAACGCGGCGGTTCCTAAAATTACGCTAATAATCGGCGGCTCTTATGGCGCTGGAAACTACGGCATGTGCGGACGTGCCTATGACCCTCGCTTTCTGTGGATGTGGCCGAATGCCCGTATCTCTGTCATGGGCGGTGATCAGGCCGCGGATGTGTTGGCTACCGTCAAAGAAGCTGGCATACGCCGACAAGGTAAGCCGTTCTCTGAAGAAGATAAGGAGGCGTTCAGGCAGCCCTTCGTTGAACAGTTCGATGCACAATCACGAGCGCTCTATGCTTCGTCGCGATTATGGGACGATGGCATCATTGACCCTAGACTCTCTCGCGATGTACTTGGCTTGAGTTTGTCAGTCAGTTTGAATGCACCGATTCCCGAGACGCGCTTCGGCGTGTTCAGGATGTAGCCTGCGATGAAAACGCTATTGGTGGCTAATCGCGGTGAAATTGC
>CAZCKD010000104.1:0-11617 GCA_964498925.1 uncultured Granulosicoccaceae bacterium | reverse complement strand
GCACTCAGCAGATTGGACGTTAATAGACCTCGATGTCGAAAATAGTAATCGAAGCCATGTTTAATGGCTTTAAAACCTTTATCTGAACCGTATAAACCAATATCGTTTCGCAACTTGCGCGTGACCGGCGTACCCACGTGGTCCTGATAGTTAGCACCAACCTCAGGAGCATGCTGCGTCACAGCTATTCCCATTTTATTGAGGTGATCTTTCGGACCAACGCCTGAGAGCATTAATAGCTTGGGCGATTGAAAGCTGCCGGCAGTGAGAATGATTTCTTTTTTTGCCGTTATATCCTGAGCGGTGCCGTCCTCACGCATTGCTGACACCGACACGGCACGACGGTTTTCGATATTAATACGTTGTGTGGACATACCGGTTAGCACTGTCAAATTCTCACGGTGCATTTCGGGTTTTAGAAAGCAGTGAGCCGATGATTGCCTTTGCCCCTGACTGGCGTTTACTTGATACCAACCGACTCCGTCTTGTCGGGCGCCATTAAAATCGGATGTTTGTTCGATACCTAAAGCCAAAGTCGACTGGATAATTGATTCGCTAACGGCGTGTTTTTCAGCCGGATCATCTACGACAAGTTTTCCGTCCACCCCATGAAAATCATCGCTTAGACGTGTGTTTTTTTCCTGCCGTTTAAAAACGGGCAGCACATCCGAGTACGACCACCCTTCACAACCGTGCACGCTAGCCCAGTCATCGTAGTCAGCAGCTTGCCCGCGCATGTAAATCATGCCATTCACCGACGAACCACCGCCAATCACACGCCCCTGTGGTACTGCATAAGCTTGGTCGTTTAGCGTTGGATCATTCTGTGAAATTTCGGTCTTGGCATCTTGGCTTTGCAGCGCCTTAAAAAAAGTAGCGGGTATGTGAATCCATCGGTTTGAATCTGACCTGCCCTGTTCGACCAGAGCTACGGAGTGGTTTGACTTCCGGGCGAGCCTGGCTGCCAGCACACAACCAGCTGCACCGCCACCCACTACCACGTAGTCAAATTCCATATTTCCCGCACCAACCGAATCAGATGTTTAGCCGAGTTTCTCAGGTGTGGCTGAGTAATTCAAACAAATAACGTTAATCTCATTGTTGGTACTCCACAATGAGATTAACGCTAATGCTTTTCCAAAATGTATAGCCGGCGAAACAATACAAACACCGCCGGCAAACTTTCCTAGTACTTTTTAATATTTGTCTCGTGTGCGATTGTTTCAATCGTAATGGCGGCGTTAGCATCCGATACAACTTCGTCACTCATACGAAACCGTGAGCCTGAAACTGTATGGCTATAAGCATTTCCGTTATCAGCAAATTCCAGTGTCACTCTTTCTAAATTGAGTTTTGCATTAGCCTTCGGTTCAACGACTACCAACTTTGACTCTTCAGCGTTTATTTCATGCTCTTGTAGAGGTAGGAATATATAGCACTTGTTTTCAGACACACTCAGAACAGAATCTGTTAGTTCTGCCCGTGACTCTGCTGCACAATGCCAACGTAGAGAATCATCTGCACTCCAATAGACAACAATCTGTGATCGCTTTAATTCAAGCGTCATACCTTGTGGCATTGATGCCTCTTCCCAACGAATATCGGCAGATGTCAGCTCTGGTGCAGAGACATCAGCATAGTTAAAGTCATCTTTATTGAGCCACCAGAAAATCAATGCTGCCAGCGCAATGACGGTAACTAGTCCCACGCCTATCAACGTGAGAAGTTTTCTACCGAATCTAATGGCTTTTTTCGCTAGTGGTAATTCGGGGGTTTCACCGTCCATGTACTGCTTGGCCAGTACATCCGGTGAGCCTAAGCTTGCGTGAAGGTTGGCTTCTGTATCGACGGCATAACTGCTTATTTCATTGCAGATGTTGTCAATCTCACTCTTTTCCAGAGCTGACAGTGCCTTCTTCAGTTTCCTTAAATAAGTAGCGTTGTTCATGAGGATAAAACCTGTAGTTGGGCTAAAGCTGCGTGATTGTGGTTATAACTTCCGAGCATGAGAGGCAGTGCGTTCTCACCCTCTGTACTTAATTTGTAAAAGCGTCTGGGATGTCCCGTGTCTTTTGGAGGCTCCCAGTAACTGGTCAGCAGATTGTTCTTTTGCATGCGGTTCAACAAGGGATACAAGGTGCCCTCATTGACGGAAAGCTCTGCATGTTCAAAAAGCTGTAAGAGTTCGAGCCCGTAGCACGAGCCTTTCTGCTTTAACGCTGTTAAGACGCAAAGCTCTATGAACCCCTTACGCATCTGCGCTAACCATTTTTCATGTTGTTGATTCATGGTGCGATCTCGTTAGGAAAATAGAGAGTAAAAACGACATACCTTGCATAACAAGGCAAAACGATTTAATCACATATCACTTTGCATAGCAAGGTAACTTGCAAAACAAATTAATTTGACCAACTAAGAAGCCTATTAGCGGGCTTAACCGCACTGGCAGTGCTAGCCGGGGATTAGCGTCTTAATCACGCTATCTTGTTGATTTAACGGGCAGGGATTGACCGAGAGCGTCACCACATGACACATTGCGCACTAACAACCGATCACCCCTGTCAGATATCGCCCACCGAATGAAAAGCAAGCCGAATATCGTTCTTATCTTCACTGACAACCAACAGGCGTCGACGCTGGGCTGCTACGGAAACGAGGAGATCCATACACCTCACCTGGACAAGCTGGCCGCGGACGGACTGAAATTCGAGAACGCTTACTGCCCTAATTCCTTCTGCTCTCCTTGCAGGGCTTCATTAATGACCGGCATGTTGCCATCCCAGCACGGCGTTCATTCATGGATTGATGATCGAAACATGCAAGATTGGCCGAACGGCTGGCATAGCTTAAACGGCATGGCAACACTGCCTAGATTGCTGCAATCAGATGGATACAACACTGCGCTGATTGGCAAATACCATTTAGGGGAACCCACGTCCAAAGCTGAAGGATTCGATCACTGGGTGACGCTTGAAGATGGTCATGTCCGTAGTTTTTATAACAACAAGATTTTTGATAACGGTGCGGTTTATGAACAACCTGGACACTCCGTTGACTTCTTTACATCGAAAGCCTGCGACTACATGCAGTCTCAAGCGAACGCTGAGAATCCGTTTTTTCTCTACGTTCCGTATCCTGCGCCCTATGGTCATTGGCCTGCGACAAAAGAAAATGAACGTAATCGATTTACCGAACATTACAAAGACTGCCCAATGCTTTCTGTACCCAGACATCCATTAAGTAAAAATGCGGTTGAAGGGTTTTTAAAAAATCAAAGTGGCTCTACTGCAGACCTTGATTTTTCTATGTTAATGCGTGCACCAAACGATCTAGACACTTTGCGAAATTATTACTCTCAGGTATCTATGGTGGACGATGGAGTCGGGAAATTAATCAAGACACTGGATGATCTTGGACTGTCTGACAATACCTTGTTGGTCTTCACTACTGACCATGGTTTATCCGTCGGGCAACATGGGTTCTGGGGTCATGGTGGTGCATCCTTTCCATCTAATTTGCATCGTGCCGCTCATTCCATTCCACTTATCGTTAAACAAACCGGCGTAACCGATGAGCGTGCCTCTTCTTCATTGATGGTTTCCAACATGGATCTTTATTCCACGGTATTAGATTACGCGGGTATTGCGCACGATGTATCCCAAGAACCACTTCCCAGTCGAAGCCTGATGCCAATCATTCGGGGCGAATCATTAACCGATTGGGGTGAAGACGCCGTCTATTCAGAACAAGAAGAAACAAGAGTGGTCAGGACGCAGAAATGGGCATTGTTCAAACGTTTTAACGGCCCAAACAATCAGGGAATAAGCGACGAACTCTATGACGTTGAGCATGACCCGGAGGAAAAAAACAATTTATCCACCCAGCCAGAGTATGCAGACGTAGAACAAGAGCTAAACCACATGTTGTTAGAATTTTTCAGACGTCATGTGCGAGCAGAAGCGGATCTTTGGAACGGTGGAGTGCCAATACAAAACTCTGTGAGATCCTGGTATTGGAGAGATGTATGGGGAGAAGATTGGCAGCCCGTCTACTCCTATGATGATTCTTATCATACGCGATGAAAAATCGATGCCAGCAGTGTGGTCGATCTTTCGGCCATATCGCGTGTGCATTCACTCTATCGATGGTGAAGCGTGCCAGTCATTGAAAAACTCTCTACAAAAAATGTGCTCCCCAAGGTGAATCCTAGATCCACGTGCTGCTTGCCGGAACCACCTAGAAGCCGTGATGATTCCCAGAGCATACAATCATCGATTAAAAGCGAATCGAATGTTGCAACAGCAACCAGCTTGGCATCAACACCCACAGCTACATTGAGCGGAACCGATCGCACTACCCGTGTAAATGCTAGCCAAAATATTCAATCTGACCTCGCCGACCCGCTAGACATGGCAAATCTACAAGGGGGTTGGTTTGCTATGGGTGCAAATGATGGTGCCTACCCTGCTGATGGCGAAGGCCCAAAGAGAAATGTGTTGGTTGATCCTTTTTCAATCGCCACAACAACAGTCAGCGTCTCTTTATTTGCACGCTTTGTTGTTAGTACCGGCTATGTCACTGAAGCCGAACGTAATGGCTACTCTCATGTGTTCCACCTTTTCAATAGCAGTGCCGCAATTGCAAGCTTGTCACCTGACAACATGCCTTGGTGGCACGCCGTTGAGGGTGCTTGTTGGTGTCGACCTTGCGGCGTTTCCGTCGACGTATCGTCGATACACAACTTGCCAGTCACTCACATCTCACTCAGAGATTCGTTAGCGTTTTGCACCTGGGCCGGTACCCGATTGCCAACGGAAGCCGAGTGGGAATTTGCCGCTCGTGGAGGACTGGATGGTATGCCATACCCATGGGGTAATCAGCTATTCGTCGATGGCCAACATCAGGCTAATATTTGGCAAGGTACATTCCCTAACGACAACACGGGAGACGACGGCTACGTTGGAACGGCACCGGTCACAAGTTTTTTACCGAACGCTTACGGGCTATTCAATATGATTGGGAATGTCTGGGAATGGACTCAAGACCGACACACCCGATTGCATTCCCCCCGAGATGTATCAAACCCCAAGGGACCGTTAAACGGTGATCGATTTGTTGTGAAAGGCGGCTCCTACCTTTGCCATGAATCCTATTGTTACCGCTATCGAACCTCATCACGGCAAGGTCTGGCGCCCGGAAGCACCGCTGACAATATCGGATTTAGAGTCGCCAGCGACTCAGAGCACCGTGGTCCGACCACCTAATCGTCCCATAAGGGACGATAACACGCTAAGACTAGCTATCTCGAACTAAATACTCCCTATCGGGATTAAAATCATGACATTGGCGTAATATCTGCCATAATCATCCCGTAGAGGACGATTTTATGACAGTAACTGATAACACCCAATCCCTTGGCGAACTGATTCGAACCGAACGTAAGCGTCAGAACGTCACGCAGGTTGAATTAGCCTCACTGGCAGGCGTCGGCGTGCGTTTTTTACGTGAGCTGGAAAAAGGCAAAGAAGGTTGTCAAATAGGATTGATATTCAGCGTCCTATCGACGTTAGGCATGTCTGTTCACATCCAGACCCGAGCGAACTGACTATGGCTCGTATGCTCGATGTCTATTTGCGATCGCAAAAAGTCGGTGTTCTTCAACAGAGCACAGACGCTACTTTGTCGTTCACCTACGACACAGATTATTACCAGTCAGACGCGGCAACAGCTATATCCGTGTCTATGCCTTTGTCAGGACACTTTTATGACAACAGCATAGCCAAACCCTATTTCTCCGGACTTCTGCCAGATGAATCAGCTCGGAGACGACTGGCGGACGCCTTAGGAGTTTCCGATACCAACGCCTTCGGATTACTGGAAATTATTGGTGGTGAATGCGCAGGCGCTCTAGCGCTATATCCAGACGGACAAACACCGACCACCCAGACGCAAAAAGATGAGCTTCTAAGTACATCGCAGTTAGAAAACTTGTTGCAGGAATTACGCGGTAATCCCCTATTGGGAGGGCGAGGCGATATTCGATTATCGTTAGCGGGTGCGCAAGACAAACTGGCCGTTAAAGTGATAGACGAACAAATCGCACTGGTGAAAAATGGAGAGCCAACAACGCATATTCTGAAACCAGGTATTCAGGGATTAGCGGGCACAGCTCAGAACGAAGCCTTCTGCATGACATTGGCAGAGCGCGTGGGTCTTCCCGTCCCTAAAGTAAAGTATGCCAATGCCGGTGATGTCGAATTCATATTGGTTGAACGTTTCGATAGAAAACCTTTGCCCTCTGGCATTGTGGAGCGACTGCATCAGGAAGATTTCTGTCAGGCCTTAAGCGTGCCTCCTGAACTTAAATATGAGGAAGAAGGAGGACCGGGAATAAACCAGTCGCTGGCACTCATACAGAATGTTGTGAATAGACCTGCCGCCGATCGTTTAACGTTTCTAAGAATGCAGATATTTCATTATCTGGTTGGCAATGCCGATGCGCACGCCAAGAATTTTGCCCTGCTTTATTCACTGGAGAATGCTGCTCCATCTCTTGCGCCTGTGTACGACGTTGTCTGCACATCGTGTTATCCGGAACTTACAAAACGAATGGCAATGAAGCTGGGTGGTAGAAATCTTCCCGATACCATTCATTTAAAACACTGGTTATCAATTGTTCCTGATACTCTAGGGTCTCAGAAGCTACTTATAAAAGAGCTAAAGCAAATGGCGATTCAAACAGAGGAAGAATGTCAGGCTCTGTTTGACCAGCAATCCCAATTACCCATGATGCATCCAATACTCAAAGACATTGTCAAAATCGTTAAGAGCCGTTCTTCATTAGTGCAAAAGATGTTTTGACTGCGCGCTATTTCGCAGTACTTACCCGATTGGCTTTGAAAGAGAACAAAAAAGACAGAGCAAAGAAGATAAAGAACGCAACATTTAGAGCGATAGGCATAGAGTGCTTGCCGATGTCTTTAACGAGGAAAAACAAAATGAAGTTTCCGATAATCAACAGAATGGGATTGAACAGTGCCATCCAGCGTGGGTAGTGTGACCTGCCGGTGACTGCCAACCAGATAATGATGACCGACAGCACTAGGGTTGTAATGCGAATGACTTGCAGTAGTGTTTCATAGCGAAGTTCGTACAGTTGAATCAGGACGTCAATATCCGGTGTTACTGGCAGTTGAGTCAGTGCGGAGATGCTTGCGCGAGAACCAATCCATACAACCCCCACCATAAAGCCGAAGGAAGACAGTAAGAACCCCACAAATGCAACCTTGGCATTCGCTGGTTTCAGCATAAGGTAAATGTGATAACACCCCAATGGGTACAAAGTAGCGCCAAATACACCTAGAAAGTGTCCGATAGTTGAACGCTCTGCAGGAATGCCTTTCATAAAGTCATAGCCACCAGACGTGAATCGTGCCAGCGCATCGTAATGCAGCAGGTACTCACCTGCTCCTACTAAGACGGCCGCTAATAATCCAGCTAAAGCCGTAATCGAGTATTGATTATTCATAAGCAGTTCAGAAAAGACGCATCTATTGTTGGTAGTAAGGAGACATGGCTGGCGGTGATTTCAAAAACCGCCGTTGTATTTTCCACAATGTGGAGACAGTATTGCCATATCCCGCCTAAGCTACACGATTTACCAGACAAATTATTCCTTGTCTCATTTTTCGTAATAAATCAAAAAATAGTAAGAATTCGGACAGGCTATCTATCGACTCAGATCATTCCATAAAAAGTCTAATAAAACGACTCCGCAATAACAACTTTGATCTGCCTAACCGGTGAAATCAGTTGTTCGGGCGCTAGATCGTTCTCCCCTCGTATTATAGGTTTTTCTATCCAATTCAGGATGAATCGACACATGTATATCGGTTCTGAAGAGATCTGGAAAAAAGGGTGAAATAACATGATCGTAGCACCCCAATACGCGAAACTTACGATATCTCTAACGGTGAGAATCCGCACAAGCATGTACCGAAAACTGGTGTTAATATTAAGTCTAAATTTCCGGTCACCAGAGCTGTATGCATGCGATCCAAAATTAAACGATCTTCCCGCTTGACGAATAAAGCGCCCGCACGTTTTATCGCCGGTATATTGGCAATAGTGGCAGCGGCAAATACTCCCTCTGTGCTGCTCGCTCAAGATGATAGTGAGATCAATCAGAATATAGAAGGTTCAGCATTATTTAATACAGAAGATCGCAAGGAATATAAATTCTTCACATTGACGTTCCAAAACGATGTCTTTGTTGGCGAAGACGATGGCTATACCAACGGGCTTGGTTTCACATTCGGCCAAGGACCGTTCCTGGAATTCAGCGATGAAAGCTTGCCTGGTGTGCTCAATTACCTGACGAAGAAACTCTACGTACGAACCATGCCTAATAAAGTTCGCGGAGTTGCCCATATGTTCTTCCAGCAAATGCAGACACCGGAAGACATCACAGCAACTGAATTGCAAGTGGACGATGCTCCGTACGCAGGTCTGCTCTCAACACAGACCATCATGTATGCCTGGGATAAGAACATGTCAGATCAGTTCTCAATCTTCCTGGGATTGGTCGGGCCATTATCATTCGCTGAAGAGGCTCAAATCGCCATTCACCGAGCTATTGGCGCTGATCGTCCGGAGGGATGGCAACATCAACTTCGAAACGAGCCGGTCTTTAGACTTGAAGCTAGACGCGTTGTTAAATTAAAACGAAACTATTCAGGCCGTTTTGGCTATGACATTCTGGGTTTAGGAACGGTTGGTTTTGGCAATCTTATGTCTAATGCACAAGCCGGGCTAGCAGTGCGATGGGGTAGTAACCTTGAATTTACGCATGCCACTTTCTCTTTGCAAACAGATCGACAGGTAAACTCATTATCTTTATCGCCAACAAATGATTTCTTTCTTTATGCCGGTGTCGATACCGGGATTGTTTTCAACGATATTCTGGTAGATGGCAACACCTTCACCGACAGTCATTCCGTGCCACTAGAGAACGTGCAGATTGACGCTACCGTTGGTGCTGTCGTTAAGTACGGCAATCTTTCCTATGTATTTCAGCTATCGAGTCTAAATTCCCGTACATCAGCAAGTAACGAAAGAGAGAACTTCGGCGCACTGAGTGTGACTTGGGTATACGACTAAACTAACCTGCTCTACTTTACACCCATCTATTTTCATGGGGTTGTTGAGCACTTTTACATCCACCACAGGCTATTACCCGGCGGTTACTCTCCGTTTCGGCAATAAATTAACGACAGCCTGAATCAATAAACCACCGAGGGTGAAGTTAACTATGAGTATCGGAAAACTACTTCGATCCATTGTGCTGTTTGTCGTTGCATTGGTCTTACTGCTGTTCATCACACTTACGTGGTTCGCAGGGAAAGATCGCGCTAATAGCTACCCCGTCGACAATGCGGGTTTGGACATTCCCGAATTCGACCAACAGACGATTGACTTTGTACCCAGCTACGACGGCACAAAGACAATACCGTTTGCAGCTGGCGCTGTTGTCGACATAGACAACGATGGCATAGAAGAAGTCTTTTTTGGCGGTGGAATGAACCAACAAGACGCCCTATTCGCATTCAGGGACGGCACGTTCGTCGATATCACGGCCGACACAGGCTGGCAGAAAGAGACACCGGATAAAACATTCAGCGCTATCTCATTAGATTTAGACACGGATGGCGACACCGACATGCTCGTCACTCGACAATCTGGGGTTTTCCTGTATACCAACGATAAAGGCAAGTTCACGGGTAAAAAACTCAACTTGGATATCGATGCAGAAACGGTTCCTTTATCAGTGACCACCGCCGATTTGAATCGCGATGGTCTTTACGACCTATACGTTTCCGGGTATATCGCCAGAGAATTTGTTGAAGGCGAAACTATATTCAATCAGGAATACGGCGGCGTCAGCGGGCTTTTCATCAATACCGGCGATGATCAGTTTGACAACATCACAGAAGAGGCAGGCATGTTGTATCAACACAACACCTTCCAAGCTGTTTTCATTGATGTAGACGATGACAACCTAGAAGATCTGGTTGTTGCACACGACACCGGTCAGGTACGTACCTGGAAAAACCTCGGCGATTTAAAGTTCGAAAACGTGTCTAACCCAACTAGTGATTACTTCGCCTACCCCATGGGTATTGCGGTCACCGATCTGAAAAACGATGGGCTACCTGATTTCTTCTTCTCCAACGTCGGCTCAACCGTTCCTTTGTCGTTGGTTCGTGGTGACCTAACAGATGACCAAGTATTGACGACAGACTGGATTCTGTTTGAGAACCAGGGAGACTTTACGTTTGAAGACAAGGCTGAAGAATACCGCGTGGCCGATTTCGAATTCTCCTGGGGAGCCATATTTGAAGACTTCAACCTTGATGGCCGAGACGACTTGGTCGTTTCAGAAAATTACGAAGGGTGGCCATTGCACAAGTTGAAAAGCTGGCGACTGAATGGTCGTTTCCTCTTACAAACGGAATCTGGCGCATTCTCTGAGGCTGGAGATGTGGCAGGTGTTATCAATCGAGAGTTTGGAATATCCCCACTCACAGCAGATTTTAACCAAGACGGTTATCCGGACTTGATTCATGTCAATTTGCTGGGTCAGCAAAACGTCTTTATCAGTAAGGCGGGTGACAATGGCTTTCTGAAAGTTAAATTACCTAACACCATTGCCTCCATTGGCTCAGAGGTTCACGTAACGCTTGAAGACGGAACCCGCCTTATCCAGAACTTTGTCGTCGGTGAAGGCCTTGTTTCTGACCAATCACACATCCTTGTGTTCGGTTTAGGCGATCAAAAAGCCATCAACGTCGACGTTAAAAACATAGACGGTGAACTTAGCGAAATGAAAGGCGAATTTCGCAATCAACAGTTAGACCTATAAACGATATTTGAGCGGAGCCTCGTGATGAAAAAAATAAGAATTTCTGACATCTTGTTGCTGGCCCTATTAGCCGTTGGCTTTATCGGGGCGTTGAAAATCAGCTACGAGAATATGACGGGGCAACCTTGTCCGCACATCATATTAATCCCCATCTGCTACGTGGTGCTTGTTGCCTACGGACTCATGATCGTCTCCATTTTTATATCGCCCATAAAAATGAAGCACTATTTGTTTTGTGCTGGCTGGGGCACAGCATTTCTCATAGCATTGGCAGGATCCGCTTCCGAGTTGCTTGCCGGTGGCGGTGTCTGCCCAACCAGTGGTGGCGGCGTTCGTGGCGCTACCGGTTCAATACCACTGTGTTATGCATCACTGGCAATGCTCATCGTCATTCTTGTTATTTTCCTGATGGGTCCCTACAAGCGGGCTTGTGACATCCATAACGCTCAGGGTAACTAAACAAAGCTGCAGCACAGACGTTCCTCTCAATTAGTCTGTGTTGCACTTGAAACCCGGAAATAACCATGGCCGCAGTCGGAGACAAGCTGGCAGACGTTAAAGATGCGAATGCAATGAAGAAGCACTATCGCGTGTGTAATTTTTGTGAAGCTATGTGCGGGCTAGAAGTGACTTACAGGGATACGAAATACCCTGATGAGTCTGCTATTGTCGTTAAGCCCGACAAGCATGACCCCT
>CAZCKD010000103.1:0-11776 GCA_964498925.1 uncultured Granulosicoccaceae bacterium | reverse complement strand
CTCAGGAAGTAGGCTCGCGAGAAGCAGGCTCTCAGGACGTAGGCTCTCAGGAAGCGGACTCTCAGGAAGTAGGCTCGCGAGAAGCAGGCTCTCAGGACGTAGGCTCTCAGGAAGCAGACTCGCAAGAAGCAAACTCTCAGGAAACAGGCTTGCTAGAAGCAGTTGCGCAAGAAGCAAACTCGCAAGTAGTCATCGAGGATGGTTCTCCCAAATGGCGTTTAGCGCCAAGCCCCTATGGCGCATACTGGGAAGAGGGTCAAAAGCGCGGCTATCTGGAAACCGGAGCATGGACACTGCTGGAGTCCACGCCCACTGATAGGGCGATGGCCGCATGGTTGTACGCGCAGTTTGTGGTGTCAAAAACGGTCGATTTGAAAAAGGCGCACACCGGTTTGACGTTCGTGCGTGAAAGCACCATTCAGCATGAGAGCTTCACGGAGAGAGCGTCAATGCTCGGTGGCCTAATTGAGTTCTATCGCTCACCTGAAAGTAGAGAGCTTTCGCCTACAGGCAGCAATGTGCCGGACTTTCCGCGGCTTGCTCCATTGTGGCGTAATCATATCGACGATGCTGTTACGGGTGAAAAAACGGCACAACAGGCACTGGATTCGTTGTGTCTGGCGCAGGAAAACGTGTTTGCACGTTTGCAGCGCGCCGGTGTCCAAGGGGCTATGGGACCGTCACTTAATGATGAGCAAGGTGCCGATTACTGGTTATCGCAGCCGGGTTCGCCTAAGGCTGCTTTGGATAGTGAAAAACCGGCCCCCATTACTATTGACTACGACGAACTGGTCAAAAGCTGGTCCAACTGATCTAATTAAACCTTCGAAAAAGCAGAGGCAGCAATGAGTACATACGATCTTGTCGTGATTGGCGGCGGGGTAAACGGTGCAGGTATAGCAAGGGATGCTGTCGGGCGTGGCCTGTCTGTGTTGCTGTGCGAAAAAGATGATCTAGCGCAGCACACCTCATCGGCCAGTACCAAGTTGATTCATGGCGGGCTTCGTTATCTTGAGCACTATGACTTCTTGCTGGTTAGGCATGCGCTGATAGAGAGAGAAGTGTTGCTAAGGGCAGCGCCCCATATTATCTGGCCATTAAGGTTCATTCTGCCGCACCACAAAGCGCTTCGGCCGAGATGGCTGATTCGTTTAGGATTGTTTTTCTATGACAATCTTGGTGGTCGAAAACTGCTGCCACGTTCTCATGGCGTTGACTTAGCGTCGCACGAAACCGGTGGGCCGTTGAAAGATGAATTTAATAAGGGCTTCGAATATTCAGATTGCTGGGTTCAAGATGCAAGGCTGGTAACGCTGAATGTACTGGATGCGGCAGAGAGAGGCTGCGATGTGCGAGTTCGTACAGAATGCACCGACATTATTCGAGGCGATGGCGAGTGGAAGGTTAATCTTACGTCTCACTTGTCCGGTAAAAAAGAAACGGTCAGTGCAAGGGCTATTGTTAACGCGTCAGGCCCATGGGTAGATAAAACGCTTGATCTTGATGAAGAGCATGACTCACGTTTTGATGTAAGGCTGGTTAAAGGCAGTCATATAGTCGTGCCGAAAATGTTTGATCACCCGTACACTTATATTTTTCAAAACGCTGACAACCGCATTATTTTTGCAGTGCCGTATGAAAACGACTTCACATTGTTAGGCACGACCGATGTTGAGATTCAGGCAGAGCCCGGTACTGAGCAAATAGAGCAGAGCGAGATTGAATATATTTGCAATAACGCCAGCGAATATTTTAAGCAAGCCGTCACACCTGATCAGGTGGTCTGGACATACTCCGGCGTTAGGCCTTTATATGACGATGCTTCAGACAATGCATCAAAGGTAACTCGCGATTACAAGCTGGATTTAGATACACGTAAAGGTGCGCCAATTTTGTCAGTCTATGGTGGCAAAATCACAACGTACCGAAAGCTTGCCGAGCAAGCTGTTGACATGTTGAAGTCAGAGCTTGATTTTAAAGCCGGGGGTTGGACTGCACCAGAACATTTGCCCGGCGGTGATATACCCGGTGCCGACTACGATAGTTTTGTTGAAGGTGTTGTTAAAAAATATCCGTGGCTCGATAGTGCCTTACAACAGGACTATGCCCGTAACTACGGTACACGCATTGATACCTTGTTAGCCGATGCCAGCGGTATGGATAGCATGGGTCATCATTTCGGTGGGCCGCTCTATCAGTTAGAAGTGGAATATCTGATTGAAGTAGAGTGGGCCAGATCTGCAGCGGATATCTTATGGCGCCGCAGTAAAAAGGGTTTGCACACACCTAAAGATTGTGAAGAAAAGCTGCAAGCCTGGATTGATGAGAATTATGATTTCAGTTCTGAAGTTGATCCAGTTAAGCTCGGTGCGTGATTAAGGCGATAGTAATTAAGCTTGCTATTTAGACGTATATATTCCGAGAATAATGTCAGACAAATTAGTTACCTGTTTTCCAATTAACTTTTATGACATGCTTGTTTAAGCAAGGTGTTTCTAATTTATTCAACGTAAGTATTGTTCAAGGTCTTTTGTTAAAGACTATTCAACAAACATAGTTATAGAGGCGATTTCAGCGTTATGCGTTATTTACACACAATGGTCCGCGTTCAGGATGTCGATGCCAGCTTGCATTTTTTCTGTGACTTACTGGGCATGGTAGAAACGCGCCGAATCGATAACGAGCAAGGCCGGTTCACACTAATATTCTTGGCGGCTGATGCAGATGCCGAAGGTTCAATGGAGTCTCAAGCGCCTCTTCTTGAGCTTACATATAACTGGCCTGAAGAAGGTGTTGAGCCTGAGCAATACGGTGAAGGTCGTAACTTCGGTCATTTGGCGTATCGCGTTGATAACATTTACGAGACATGTCAGAAGCTTCAGGATGCAGGCGTTGTTATTAGTCGACCACCCAGAGATGGTCGCATGGCTTTTGTGCGTTCACCTGACAATGTGTCTTTAGAGCTTCTTCAAGAAGGAGATGCGTTAGAGCCTGCAGAGCCGTGGTTAAGCATGGGCAATACAGGTATCTGGTAGCTTCGTCTCACCAAGATACATTGACTATTCGATATAAAAAGTTCTGCATGTTGTGGAGAACCTTCATTCCAACGGTTCTCCACTTACAAAACGTATAAAAACTCTACGTAAAAGTTCTGCATAGAAAGCCCTTACGACCACGGAGCGTGATGTCATGACTAAGCCAAATATCTTTTCGATTGTTCGAACGCTGTTTGTATTCATTGTCTGGCTTGGTATGAGTTTATCCATGGCTCACGCATCCTTTCCCGATGCCGTGGAAGGCGAGCCATTGCCCAGCTTGGCTCCCGTGTTAGAACGCGTTACGCCGTCGGTCGTCAATATCTCCACCAAAGGCCCCATGCCCAAGGGCAACCCTTTAATGGACGATCCGTTTTTTCGTCGATTTTTTGGTTATGAAGATCGGCCCAGTGCCGCACCTGCTCAAAGTCTTGGTTCCGGCGTTATTGTTGATGCAGCCAACGGTGTCGTTGTCACCAACCAGCACGTCATCGCTAATGCCTCTGAAATTACCGTCACGCTAAGCGATGGTCGTGAGTTTCAAGCCAGCGTCATTGGTACAGACCCGGAAGCAGACATTGCGGTTATTCAAATAGAAGCAACCGGGCTTACTGAAATCAAATGGGCAGATTCTTCAGAATTGCGCGTGGGTGATTTTTGCATCGCTATTGGCAACCCGTTTGGTTTAGGACAAACGGTGACCTCCGGCATTGTCAGCGCGTTGGGTAGAAGTGGATTGGGCATCGAAAACTTTGAAGACTTTATTCAAACCGATGCGTCTATTAATCCGGGTAATAGCGGCGGCGCGCTGATTAATCTGCGCGGTGAACTCATAGGTATAAACACGGCTATCGTGGGACCAAGTGGCGGCAATGTCGGTATTGGCTTCGCTATTCCTTCCAACATGGCCAGAGATCTCGCCGATCAGCTCATTAATGTTGGTGAAGTCCGCAGAGGTGGTCTAGGTATTGTTGCTCAACCTTTGACGCCTGCATTAGCAGATGCCTTTGGTGTTGTGGGTGGCTATGGGGTAGTCATCGGGCGTGTTCAGGCAGGGTCGCCTGCTGAAAAATCTGGGTTGCGCTCAGGTGATGTCATCACGGCTATTGATGGTCGACGAGTAAATGACTTGCAGGCTTTGAGAAATCGCATTGGGCTGGTCCGTGTCGGACAGGAAATGCGCGTGGATATCGTTCGAAACGCGCAGGCGCAATCCTTCCGGGTCGTCATCGAAGAGCTTGAGCAGGTCGGCAATCCGTTCGAAATCGGTTCAAGATTGTCCGACCAACAGGCGCGAAATGGTCGTCGCTACGTCTTGGTAGATGCGGTTCGCGCGCGAAGTGCGATAGACAAGGCCGGATTTATAGCCGGTGATATTATCTTGTCCATCAATCGAGATACTGTTGCATCGGTTGCTCAAATCAACGAACTTATCACCCGGTCGAAAGGTGAGCTTCAGGTGCTTATACAGCGTGGCAGGTCTACGATGTATTTGACTATTGATCGCGGCTAGGGCAGCTAAGAAGGCCGGTGCATTGAAGAAATTAATGCCTTAATAACCCGGCGTATTCTTCTCAACCCATCGTTGGGATCCATCTGCCAGGGTTTCTTTTTTCCAGAACGTCGCACGGCTCTTAAGCGCTTCCATCAAAAACCGGCAAGCGTCGAAAGCGGCGGCTCTGTGAGCGGAGCAAACCGCTGTTAAAACAATAGGGTTGCCCGGCAGAATCTCGCCCACGCGGTGCACAATCAGTGCATCAATGATGTCCCATTGCTGACGGGCGTCGGAGATGACCTCTTCCAATTGCTTCTCCGTCATGCCTGGGTAGTGCTCTAGCGTCATTGCCGCTACGGAATCGCCTTCATTGTGATTACGCATGGTGCCCACAAAACTGGCCGTCGCGCCAAAACTGCCAACGGGCAGGGATGCCTCGAATAGGCGAATCTGCTCGGCCGGATCGAAAGAGTTTTCTTGAAGAAGAACTGCCATTAGCCACCCGTTACCGGAGGGAAAAAGGCCACTTCATCACCGTCCTTTACCGACTCGTGTGGCTCGCGATGCTCCAGATTCACTGAGCACAGCACGTGGGACGGCATCAGCACCGTTGAGGTGGCGCGTTCCCAGACATCATTGATGGTGCTGATGCCGGTGGCGTCAATCTCGTTGAGTCCGTCGTGTTGCTGCTCTCGCAGACTGGCAAAAAATTTGACCTTGATGGTCATGAGGCTGTCCGAATGAATATATGCTTGGGATAGTACCCAATACCGCAGGAAGATGAGACACCGATGTCCGAGAATCCGTCCGAATTAACGCATTTCAACGCTGCCGGCGACGCCCACATGGTGGATGTTGGTGATAAGGCTGTTACCCACCGTGTAGCTGTGGCTGGTGGGAAAATTCTTATGCTACCTGCAACTTACGAGATGGTTTGTGCCGGTACGCATAAAAAGGGGGATGTTTTGGGCATCTCTCGTGTGGCAGGAATAATGGCCGCAAAGAAAACCAGCGAACTCATACCGTTGTGTCATCCCATTGGGCTTACCCGAGTGGATGTCGAATTTATTACCCACGATGATGACACCAGCGTGGAATGCCATGTGCGGGCTGAGACCCGCTCTCAGACGGGCGTCGAGATGGAGGCGCTGATTGGTCTGCAAGTGGCATTGGCAACCATCTATGACATGTGTAAGGCGGTGGACCGCGGCATGCAAATGACGGATATCAGGTTACTTGAAAAAAGCGGTGGAAAATCAGGCGATTACAAAGCCGATTAACCCGATAATTCCCATGCCAATCAGTTGACGTAACTGATGCAAAACCGTGGGCAATGAACTCTGCTGGGCGTCGCCGTCTGAGCGTTGTCGGATCGTATAGGAAAGTCGCCCTTTGGCTTTACTATTGCACCATCAAATAGCCGACAATAGTGGATTGTCGGTGGCCATCTCCGCGGATGCTTAACAGGTGCTCTTTGCAGCTGTGGCCAGTGAGATACACTTCGATCAAGAACAAAAGTACAGTTTTCAGAAGCGGCGGAACGTCCTTCTGAAGTAATGAGGCTAAACAATGAAATTGCTTAAATGGCTGCTCGGTACCATCGTCGTACTAGTCCTGATTGTCGGCGTGGGAATCGCCGCAATGGTCCACCTGGTGGATTGGAATAATTTTAAGGACACCATTCAGAATCAGGTGAAAGAGCAGACGGGTCGCGATCTGAATATCGCGGGCGATCTGAGTCCATCATTTTTCCCGTGGGCGGGTTTGTCCATTGGCGAGATTTCCCTGGCTAATGCCGGTGGGTTTGGTGAGGCGCCGTTTGCACGCATTGGCAGTGCCGATGTCAAAGTAAAGCTTCTGCCGCTGATCAAGCGCGAAATTAATGTGCGCACCGTTGAGCTCAAAGGTCTCAACCTGGATTTACAAAGAGCCGCTGACGGCACAACCAACTGGGACGATCTGGTTAAGAGCGCAACGACAACAACGACCACAACCGAAAGTGGTGATGCTGAAGTTACCAAAGAAGTCGAAGGAAGCGGGCCCACCATCGCAGCATTAGCTGTCGGCGGTGTTCAAGTACTCGATGCCAACGTCAATTGGAACGATGCCATGACAGGTACTGATGCGGCGCTGTCAAACTTCAACCTGACAACCGGCACCATTGAACTGGAAAAGCCGTTTGACCTAAATGTGGATTTTGCCGTTGCCAGCAACAGCATGGATTTAAACGCTGACATCAAAGGTTCTGGCGAACTCATGATGGATTTGGATGGTCAGGTTTACACCGTCAAAGGTTTTAGCCTAAACACAGATGCGAAAGGCGGTAGCTTTCCTAATGGTGAATTGCAGTTGAGCATGGGTGCAGATGTTAGTGCCAAGCTTGCTGATCAAGTTGTTGATGTGTCGTCACTCAATCTGGGCATGCTGGGTATTGAGCTTAACGGCTCTATCAACGTGACCAACCTTGATACAGAGCCCACCATTACGGGCAACATCAACAGTAATGAATTCAGCCCACGTGATCTATTTGCAAAACTAGGTATTGAAGCGCCGGTTACTGCTGATGAAACCGTATTGAATAAAGCGAGCGTTAAGCTTGCCTTAGCAGCAACGCCTGCCAGTGCAGCGTTAAACGATTTAACCATCTCACTGGACGATACACAATTCACGGGTAAAGCCAGCTTGCCTTCATTGGAAGGAAGCATTCCACCCGTACGATTCGACTTTGCAGTCGATGCTATTGACCTGGATCGTTACTTACCACCAACAGGTGATGCCGAGGGTGCTGAAGCCACTGAGACTGCATCGACTGAAGAGTCGACGGATGCTGCAGCCTCTGATCCGGATGCACCTATCGAATTACCAACTGACATGATGCGTCAATTGGATATTGACGGTACGTTTAGTGTGGGTAGTGTCAAGGTCAGTAACCTGACCACGAAAGATATTGTTGTTCCGTTAAAAGCCAAAGGCGGCAAGATTGCGTTGCAAGATATGCAAGCGCAGCTTTACGAAGGTGCGTTTGGCGGTACGGTTGCTGTTGATGTTTCTTCCGATACTCCAGCTTATGGTGTCAATATGTCGCTTGCTGGCATTCAGGCAGATCCACTATTAGCAGATCTTCTGCAAAAGGATTCTTTCTTAAGTGGTGGTGGTGAAGTTGCTGCTGATATTACAACTACGGGCAATACAGTTAATGCTATTAAGGCTGGCTTGAACGGCACGTTTAGTTCGGCGTTTACTGATGGCTCTTTAAACGGTATCAATATCGGGTATCAAATTCGTCGTGCAAAAGCTGCACTGACAGGGCAGTCATTGCCGGAAGAAGAAGGTCAGGTAAAGACTGACTTTTCATCTTTGTCAGTGACTGGTGCTTTTACCGATGGTGTTATGACATCCGATGATCTTGATATGCGTTCACCACTACTGCGATTAGGTGGTGGAGGTATGGTTGATTTGCCACAGGAGAACGTTGATTACACGCTAACCACTTTGATTACGGGCACAGCTCAAGGGCAGGGTGGAGCTGATCTGGAATCTCTTAAAGGCGTTAAGCTTGAAGTGCCTATTCGTGGTACGTTCACGCAGTTGTCAGAGAACTTTGCAGGCGTCATTCTTAAGGGGATGAAAGACAACATCACCGGCAACTTGAAGAACCAGGCGAAAGCACTGGCCGATCAAAAAGCGGCTGAGTTGAAAGCTCAAGCAGCTGAAAAAGCAGAGGCTGCCAAAGCACTTGCTGCCGAGAAAGCCGAAGCTGCAAAGGCAGAAGCAAAGGCCGCTGCTGATGCTAAAGCTGCAGAGCTTAAACAGAAAGCCGATGAAGCAAAAGATGCTGCGGTTGATAAAGCTAAAGATAAGTTAAAGGGCTTGTTCAAATAAATGGTAGATGCAGAAGTGTCAGCAGTCGCTGACACATTCTCAAGTTCTGTTCTCGATTGGTTTGCTGAACACGGCCGCAAGAACCTGCCGTGGCAGCATGACAAAACACCCTATCGTGTGTGGGTGTCTGAAATCATGTTGCAACAAACGCAAGTTGCGACCGTTATTCCTTACTACCAAAAATTTATGCTTCGCTTCCCCACGCTTGAAGCATTAGCGGATGCGCCCGAAGATGATGTACTAGCGCATTGGTCCGGACTTGGTTACTACGCGCGGGCCAGAAATTTACATAAGTGTGCCAAGATAGCGTTAAGTGAATGCGGTGGAGATCTCCCTCATACACTGGATGAGCTTGTGGCAATGCCCGGTATTGGTCGCTCGACCGCCGGGGCTATTTTGAGTCTGGCATTGGGGCAAAGTGAGCCGATTCTTGATGGCAATGTTAAGCGCGTGCTGGCCCGCTATTTTGCCATTGAAGGGTGGCCCGGTAAGACTGATGTTCTTAACAAGCTTTGGCATATTAGCGAGACAGTAACGCCTGCTAAATCTACCGACAGCTTTAATCAAGCGATGATGGATCTTGGGGCTACCTTATGTACACGCAGCCGACCTGCGTGCGAACGTTGTCCCTTAGCTGCCACTTGCCAGGCTAAGGCCATGGGTGAGCCAACAAAATTTCCGGGTAAGAAACCCAAGAAGGTCATCCCCGTTAAAAGCACCACCATGCTGGCGCTTGCTAACTCAGAAGGCGCCTGGTTGCTGGAGCGCCGACCTCCTTCAGGTATCTGGGGTGGTTTATGGAGCTTACCGGAGGTGGGTTCTGCGAGCGAGCGGCGTCAGTGGCTTGCCAGTGCAGGGCTGAAGGCTTTGGACAAGCCCTACAGTGCTATGCGCTTTCGACACACATTTAGCCACTATCACCTTGATATTGACGTTCAAACCCTCAACGTAGCTGTTTTAGATGCTGCTGTTCTGGAGACTACTGAGCGTGTCTGGTATAACAGTGGCGAGCTTCCCGGAGGCGTTGCCGCCCCCGTCAGCAAAATTTTAAATAATCTAGTTGGAGAACTACTGTGACAACCCGCATGGTGCAGTGCGTCAAGCTAAACAAAGAGCTTCCTGGCCTGGAGCGCCCCACCTATCCCGGCGACCTGGGCAAAAGAATTTATCTGAATATCTCTCAAGAGGCCTGGACCTCCTGGGTGGGTCATCAGACCATGTTGATCAACGAATATCGATTGACACCGGTTGATCCCAAAGCACGGAAATTTCTGGAAGAAGAAATGGAGAAATTTCTGTTCACTGATGAGGCATCTATGCCTGACGGATACGTACCACCCTCTGAGTAGGTTCGATTGCGTAGGCTTACTTACGCGCACGCTAGTGTTGTAGATTTTTTGGCTACAATTTTTTGTAAGCCTTGCCTATAAACCCTATCTATAAATAGGTTTCTATATACCGCTATAAATTCATGCATGTAAGTGCTTATATGCATGAATTTATGGGAAATTTGTATTTGTTTGTGACTTAGTTTGATATCTCCTATAGCTCTTCCGTGTTTTCATTCGAGCAATAGCAGCGCTTTAGAAATTTAAAAATACGCCCTACTTTTCAGTGCGAATAGGGTGTCTATTAAAAGGCTTCTGGCGTTGTCCACGGTTTGAATAACGGAGAAAGTCTTGAGAATCTCAAACAACACCCCGTCTACGTCCAGTAGCACGAATTCTACAGCTGCTGTAAATGCTGAATCCAATGACAGAGCCACACAAACGGGTTCTCGTACGCCTGCTCAAATTGCTGACAGTGCTCGTAGTACGGCACCGCTGACACAGGATAGCTTTGACCAAGTGTTGCAGAATAGCTCGTCATTCCCTTCACGCTCAGAGCCGTTAGAGTCTAATCAGCGACAAGGACCTGAAGGCGACATCGTTAATGTCGATCAGGATAATTTTGACTATGACGGTACGGCTTACAATGATTTTGTAACCGTTGATGGTGACAACACAGTTGCTCAGCTACGTGATGGTGATGATCTGTTTGTCGGCCGTGGCGATGGTTATTCTGTGGATGCCGGAGCGGGTGACGACAGGGTGTCTGTTACCGGTGATATGGGCTCGACGCGCCTAGGTGAAGGTGATGATCTATACAGAGGCTTTGGTAACGATCTCTCTGTAAGTGGTGGTGCTGGAAATGATCGTGTCGATCTGTATGGAGACAGAGCCAATGTGTCTATGGGCTCTGGTGATGATTTTGCTACCACGCGAGGCGACTTCAATGTTGTACGTCTAGGTGCAGGGGATGATGTATTCGATGGATTCGGGTTGCAGACTCATGTTAACGGTGAGGACGGTGATGACATCATCACTACCCATGGCAAGATTGCTGAAGCCCTGGGCGGTGCTGGCAACGATCAGATCACGATCAACGCATCGGAAGGTTCTCCTGAGAACAATATCCCTGACGATTTCACTGATGGTCAGGCGCGTGGCGGTACCGGTGATGACATCCTTAATACCGATGGACTTCGTGTGACGCTGCAAGGTGAGAGCGGAGACGATGAGATCAATTTTACGGAAGGTTCCACCAACGGCCTAGGTGACGGCGGCGACGGTAACGATGTCCTGAACGATGACGGATCCTTGAACTTGTTATCCGGTGGTGCAGGCGACGATATTTTTAATGTCTCTGAGCTCGCATTCAGAAGCACTGTAAATGGTGGTTCAGGTGAAGATCTGTTCAATATGGAAGGTGGAGATCATTTTGTCTATGCAGGGCAAGGTGATGACATTATCAACGCCTACGATGCGGCAGGTTCCGCTTATACGGGCGAGCAGGGCTTTGACGTTGTGAACTGGCGAGACCTGGAATACAACGAGAACTTCACAATTGAACGCGCTCCGGGCTACACAGGCAGTGAGTTCATCATGACGGATGATCAGGGTGGAAACTACCGAATTACGGATATTGAGCAGATGAACTTCAGCAACAATATTCGAGCCTTGAGAAACCCGACTCCTGAAGATAACCGTGGAGATTGGATTTTTGAAGAGTTCGATCCAGGCCCGGCTGAAGAAGATCCAACACCAGGCCCACAGACGCCAATAGCGACGGAAGATTCGTAGATCATTTAGGCACACCGAGCCAGTCTTTCCGGCTCGGCATTTTGCACCAAGGGCGGACCCCGGCAAGAGGGTCTGCCTATGATGCGGCGTCAAATCAGGTTTGCGAAGAATTTACCCATTTTTTTTCACGCGAGAGTTGACTCCGAGCCCATCAAACGGTCTAATAAGCGGCTTCGCGTAAGTACCTGATGGCCAGGTAGCTCAGTCGGTAGAGCAGGGGACTGAAAATCCCCGTGTCGGCA
>CAZCKD010000102.1:0-11797 GCA_964498925.1 uncultured Granulosicoccaceae bacterium | reverse complement strand
GAATGGGCGATGCGTTAAGGTCAGCCTCTTCGGCAGACACGCCAATGACTCTATCCAGTATCCCTAAGCCTTGAGAATTTGTATAAAAACCCTGCCGAACTCGCTGCGCAAAATCGGTGAAGTCCGTTGGGGGATAAAAAAGAATGCCTGCCGCGACCGATTCCGGTTGATTGACCGCTAGCGAAGCTGCCAGATGCCCACCAGCAGATTGACCAAACACAACAGGGACAGAGTTGCTACCGTAGTTAGCCGCGTTTTCACGAACCCATGTCAATGCCGCTTCGGCATCGCTAACAATATCCGGAATAGTCGCGTTGTGGCACGCCGCACTGCCCTCGGAATCTCCTAGTAATCTGTAAAACGGCGTATAAACGACAAACCCTTGATCAATAAAATGCGGCACCGTGAATTCAAGTCCAAAGAAACCGAAGCCACGTGCACTCCAACTGCCGCCATGAAGCGCTAGTAAAGAACCATGGCCGGTGCTACCGGGTCTTGGGCTGTAAATACGCATTTCAAGATCACAGACACCGCCTGCAGTTGAAACCGAGCGATACACCGTTCTTTGCATATAAGGTTGCTGCACACCAGTCAGACTTCGTGCACCGACGTTCATACGACTCCCTGGCGATAATGTCCAGGCGTCATTCACAATATTGTCGCCTTCCCCCAATCCGTCGGGATCGAGTAATAATTCGCAATGACGGCTTAACGGAGTTGAGAAAAAATCAACAGGATCAGTGCAGCTAGCATCCAGAAAATAATCATCCGTTGATGAGTCCGGTACCACCGCGTTGCAGGTGTTTCCATCGAATCCATAAAGACTTTCGACATTAACATCCACAAGCAGAGGCCCCACCAGGGCACATGTTAAGGACGTTTGAAAAATCTGCCCCAGAGACGGCTCCTCTTGAGCATACGCATCGGGCACGTTTGCAACCAAAGGAACACAGACAAGAAGAAGCTTCGATAGAATTCCGAAGCTTTTACGGCGGTTATATTTAGCGTGCAACGTCTGCTCTCAATATGACGACTTTGATTTGATTGGCCTGGGCTCGTGTCATGCGACTCCCGGTATCAATAACATGTCGTTCTCCGGGGCGAATGGTTTGCCGAATAGTCTGCACACGCTGCGGTGCATTAGCGGAGGCTCGCACACCCAATTGCACGTTCCCGACGACTTGCGATGTCTGGTTAATCACTTCAATGACAAAATTGCCGCTTCTGTTCAATCCCTGTCTAACCAGCAAACTCGTATCAGACGTCGCCGGAGGATCCAAACGCATTAAGGCTGCCTTCGCCGCCTCTGCTTCAGCACCACCACCTTGAACAGCCATGGCGTAGTAGCGTTTTGCAACTTGAAGGTTACCGTCTCGCTCAGCAAACTTCCCTAAGCCCAACTGTGCCCCGGTTGTTGGTAGCAATTTAAGACTTGTTGCGTAATCGGCTCGAGCAGCTCGAGTATTATTCTGTTGCTCATTGATTTTTCCACGCTGCAAGTAGTAGTAGAAAAACTCTTCGTTAAGCGAAATAGCTTTAGTAAAAGATCTCTTTGCACTGGTGAGCCTGTTTTGCGACATCGAGATATCGCCTAATAGAGAATGAAAGTGCGCTTCCCGTGGCTCTAGGCGAATAGCTTCGTTGATGAGTGATGTGGCGCGTGTTGTATTTTTTTGTGCAAGAGCCGCTTGTGCCTTGTCATAAGATTCATACGCTTTTTGCGACTTAAATAACCGCGACATGGCCTGCTTATAATTATCCTCACCCACAACGCCGCCTCTACCTAAAGACGCTGCCGTCTTGATATTTTCTTGGACACGTTTTTCAGACGGTGGGTGACTGGCAAACAATCGGCTCAGTGTGTTCGATTGCTGACCTTGAGACAGCTGTACAAATGTTCGTTGCAAACCTACGGCACCTTGCGGATCATAGCCGGCTCGTGCCATGTAGTTCATGCCGTAGAGATCAGCCTCTAACTCCGCTCCTTGACCATACTGACTATTGACGATTTGAGCGCCAACACTGGAGAGTATTTGAGCGACTTGTCCATAACCACGTTGTGCTCCAGCGACCGATGCAGTCAGAACACCCAGCTGAAGACCAATGCCACGGGACTGACTCTTTGCACCGTGTTTGGCGGCAGAGTGAACAATTTCATGCCCCAATACAGCGGCTAGCTCCGCCTCATTTTTCAGCTTGACCAATAGGCCCCGGTTGATACTGATTTTGCCACCCGGTAACGCCCAGGCGTTAGGTGTCGAATCGTTGATAACGTTGAATTCGTAAGGCAGTTCTCGATCACTGTGCGCAGCGAGCTTTTGGCCGACTCTCTTGACGTAATTTTCAACAGCTGGGTCGACAACATAGTCGCCACCCTGAGACTGACGTAGTGGTAGATATTGCTGCGCTCCTACCTGCAGCTCCCAATCTTCGGATACCAGTAGAAAATCCTTTTTACCTGTCACCGGGTTTTGTACACAGGCTCCAAGAAAGAGTGCGGCGACAAATCCGAACAACGTGGCGGGTCGATTAAACACGGGTTTCATACTGAGCACTCCTAAATACTTATAAACGAACATAGGTTTCATTGAGGTATTTTTCAATGAATTTAATAGCTTAGAGCTAGTGCTGGTGACCACCCACACCGTGGGCGTGACCGTGAGCGATCTCTTCTGCACTCGCTTCTCTTACAGACACGATCTGAACATCAAAGGTTAAATCTACACCTGCCAGCGGATGATTGATATCGACGTCGAGGTTGAATTTACCTACTTTTACGATAGTAGCCGGGCTGGGGCCCTGTTCTCCTCGAACGGTAATAATTTGACCCGTCCGGTAAGTCTGAGGTTTTCCGGAGTCAATTTTTTTCCGTGAAATTCTTTGCACCCTATCCGGATAGTGTCGACCATAAGCCTTTTCATGAGGTATTGTTACTGAGAAGTCGTCACCCGGGGCTTTTCCTATGAATGCATCCTGCAGCGCCAACAAAACGCCTCTTTCGCCATGAAGGCAAAGAACGGGATCACCCTGCTTAGACGATTCAATCTTTTTTGAATCTCCATCGTATAAGTCGTAATGAAACGCAATCACGCTACCCGGCCCTATTGGCAAAACGCCGTTATCTGCGCTCATCGCGGAACCGGAATCGATGGGATTTGTCTGAGGGGAATCTGACATGATGAAATCTCCAGGAACGAGCTTTGTAAGATGAGTATTTGTGGAGCAATGATACCGATTGACGCGAAGTTAGGTGTTTTAAGCTTTCCTCGTTTTCGCTGTGCCGCCAATGACCCCATTCGCGAAAACACGCCTCCAAAGAGGCACAGACGAGTTGCGCGCACTCTGGCTTTGCTTACCGCCAGTCTGTTACTGATCGGTTGTACCAACAGCAAGCTCATTATCAGCCCGCTCTATAACCGTCTTGATAATCAGGCTCGAGATCGATTCAACGAACTCGGCGATTTTGATGCGGATCAAAAGGCCGCGTTCGAACAAGCCATAGGTACATTTCACGTGTGGCACCGACAAAGCGAGATGCCGCGATACGCTAGTCTCATTCAAGAATTCGCCAGTTCTATAAAGACACCGGGGCAAACAAGCAGAGAAGACGTCAATGCCTGGGCAGATCGCATCGAAGGCTTTGCCAAATCGGCCAGAGAATGTCACCCGGCAAATTTCATGGTTGATTCCCTTCAAACACTAAGCGATGAACAAGTCGCGCTTATCGAAGAGCATTTTGAAGAGGAACGAGAGGAAAATCGCGAGCGTCGTAAAAACAGAACGCGTGAAGAGCGTATTGAGAGAAGACTAGAAAACACGGTGAAATGGGCTGGACGTATCGGATGGGATTTTACGCAAGTTCAGAAAGACATCGTCAGAGCCGGTCTCGTCAAACAACCTAGCATGCGAGAAAAAAACGTTGCCCTGATGGGCGATTGGACTGACACTCTGTTTGTGCTTGCTAAAAATCAGGATAATCCCAGCTACAAACAGGACATGTCCAGTCACATCGACAAACTCTGGACTTTAGTGGAAAAGACACATCCGGAAGAGTGGCATGAAATCCGGGATATCTGGAAAAACACCTCCTTCACGCTCATAACGAGTATGAGCACCGCTCAGCGAAATGCCGTAAGCCAGTGGATGGCCAAGATGGGTAGAACCGTCAATTCTATTTCCAAGGACACCCCTTCTTTCAAAGTCGGCACGGATTCCGAGGTGGGATGCCTAGTCCCGGTGAATAATTGATTGGCAGGATCACCTGCATAACCGACTGCATTCGGCAACGGTAGACACATTCGCAGATGCAATGGCATCTGCGCTCACATCACTCCCCGTGCTCAGCCAAATGTTCTCTATGAGCGCTGAAGGCTGCCACTATCTCTGTCACATCATGCAGCGTTCGGAGCCTGGAAAAAAGCTCATTGGCCTGCGGGTAGGATCGCTTTAAATACGCGAGCCACTGCTTGGTTCGATTGCCAATGTGTCTGGGACTCTGACTATCAGAACGTAGAAACTGCGCTTCGACCAGATGTGAAATCGATCGCCAGTTCATCGATTCCAACGAACTACCGCTCTGCGCTGTGTGGATTCTTGCCGCTAAATCAGGGGACGCCAATGCGCCTCTGCCCAGCATGAGATGTTTGCATCCACTAGCAACAAGCGCATCCCGGCTATCTTCTATCGTCCAGATTTCTCCGTTTATGTACGTATTGTCGTCGGCATCAGACATGACCTGCTTAACGGTGGACCACCACGCCGGCGGCTTATAGCCATCGAACTTTGTTCGCGCATGAATGGCCAATTCTGTTGCGCCTGCAGATCGAATACCGTCAACGATGTCATTCAAAGCGTCGGCGTTGTCATAACCCAGACGAATTTTTGCGGTGACCGGAATGTGTTCCGGTACCGCCTGACGCACCGTCTCAACAATCGTCGCTACATGGTTGGGCTCGCGAAGCAAAATGGACCCGCCCATGCTGTTGTTTACTGTCTTGGCCGGACAACCGAAGTTGAGATCAACCCCCGGCGCACCCATCTGCACAGCGCGTTTCGCATTGACAGCCAGGGCTTGTGGATTACTGCCGAGCAGCTGTGTGTAAACCGGCACACCCGATTCGGTCACCCCACCGTTCTCCAATTCGGGACAAAGCCTTAAAAAGACACGCTCCGGCAGCAATACATCAGTGACGCGCACAAACTCTGTGACACAGCGGGTATATCCGCCGATGTCCGTCAACAGTCGGCGCATGGGAGCATCAATGACACCCTCCATGGGCGCGAGCACAATCCGGCTATGATTCTGAACCGCGTGACGATTTTCGAGATACTGCGACGGCATTAAACGATCGTTTTATTGAAGGTGTGGACCATGACATGATACCGATAGAACACGTCTGCTACTGGCATATCTGTCAGTACAAGCCTACACTGCGCTCATGTTACAACTCGGCGAAAATGCGGATCTGCTTGTGCTGGACACAAACAGGGAATCCATCACTCTGGATGGCCAGAATTTAGGGCCGGTACAACTTCCTACAGAAGAAGCGCCAAAGGCGGAAATTGGACAAAAATTGTCTGTTTTCGTCTACACCGACGCGCAGGCAAATGCGGTTGCGACAATCGATGAGCCTAAAGTGAAACGTGGCCACTGTGCGTCCCTAAAAGTGGTCGACATCACCAACGCCGGGGCCTTCCTAGACTGGGGATTGGAGAAAAACCTGCTGCTTCCGTTCGCGGAGCAAAGGCGGCCCTTGGAAATTGGCCGGCACGAAAGCGTGCTTGTTTATCTGGACAATTCGGGCAGACTGGCAGCCAGTAGCCGCCTGGATCATCACCTGCCCGAGACGGCCGACAATTTTAAACCCTGGCAAGCCGTATCGTTATTAATTTTCCAGCGTACCGATCTAGGCATGAAGGCGGTTGTAGATAACCGGGCAATCGGTTTGATTTACAAGGACGAGATATTCAAGCCCGTTCGAGTGGGTGAAAACCATACTGGCTACGTTAAAAGGCTACGCCATGACGGGCGAATCGATTTGGCATTACAGCCACCGTCCAAACAAGTTAAACCAGAGCTCTCGCATCGCATACTCGATTACCTCCAGGACAATGACGGTATCTGTCACTTAAGCGATAAAAGCTCTCCTGATGCCATTCAATTGCAGTTTCAGGTGAGTAAAAAGAATTTTAAGAAGGCGATCAGTCAACTCTATAAAGAGAGAAAAATTGTCATACACCCAGATCATATCGAGTTGGTCAAAACGTGAGGTTTGGGCTCGCTAGCAATGGCCTTAATCGATCCGGTATACATTCGATAACGGTAAAACGGGCACGCGTGAAATGAGCATTCAATGGTTCCCGGGGCATATGCACAAGGCCCGTAAGGAAATGGCCAAAGTGCTTCCGGAGATAGACGTTATTCTCGAGGTGCTCGATGCGCGCATCCCTTGGAGCAGCGAAAATCCAATGCTTGCCGATATTGCAAAACAAAAACCGGTATTGCGGGTATTAACGAAATCCGATCTAGCTGATGAAACAAGAACAGCATCGTGGTTAGCGTTTTTCTCAAAGGAAGCCAATCAGGATGCTTTGGCACTCTCCACTGCCACACCGTCTGCGTATAAAGAGATACCAGGACGTTTGCGCGCCTTAGCGCCCGATCAAGCAAACCGATTAAAGCCGCGCGTTGCCATGATTGTCGGCATACCGAATGTTGGCAAGTCCACGCTTATCAACAAACTCACTGGCAAAGTTATCGCGAAAACCGGAAACGAACCGGCCATCACCAAAAGACAGCAATTAATCACACTTAATGAAGGCTGGAATTTACGTGATACGCCCGGCGTACTGTGGCCGAAAGTGGAAAATCCTGCCAGTGGATTTCGTTTGGCCGCAACGGGTGCGATTCGCGACACCGCAATGGATAGTGGCGACGTTGCCGCGCACTTGCTGGATCATTTGTGTGTTGATTACGCGACGGCACTGAAAGATCGTTATGGATCCGACCTACCTGTTTCTGAGAGTGTTGAGACATTGGAAGCCATTGGTCGCAAACGCGGGTGCTTAGGCGCTGGTGGGTTGGTCGATTTCGATCGCTCGGGTCGTTTGCTGCTACAAGAATTTCGAGATGGACTGCTCGGTGGCATCACCTTGGAAACCCCCGCGATGCGGGAGAAAGAACTAAAAGAAACCGAAGCACGCATTGAAGCTGCAAACGCAAAAAAAGAAGCAAGAAAAGCGAAAAAAGCGCACGATCGAGCTATCACCCGCGCCCGCAAAAATGCGGCAAAGAGACACTAGAAAAATGAGTACCACTCGTCTGCCTGTAACGATTTATCTGCTATCACTTTGTAACGCCTACTTATATGTGTGTGCGTCTTTACTTATCACGATATCGGCACTGATTGGTTTGGAGTTAGCACCTGATAAGCGCTTATCGACACTGCCAATGGCGCTGCAGTTTTTCTCTATCATGTGCGGCAGCGTTCCGGCTTCCATGATCATGGGACGCATCGGTCGTAAAGCCGGTTTTCTGTTAGGCGGATCCATCGGCGTTATAGGATCAGCATTAGCGTTGTGGTCTGTATTCAATAATTCTTTCCTGGGTTATTGCATCGCTACGGTTTGCTTTGGCCTTTTTGCTGCCTTTGGTAACTACTATCGATTTACCGCGGCCGAAGTCGTCCCTCCAAGCCGTAAATCATTAGGCATTTCCATGGTGATGGCAGGCGGTGTCATTGCTGCGTTCATCGGACCTAACTTGGCAAACTGGAGTGGCGGTTTATTCTCTGTCAGCGCCTACGCCGGGCCCTTTGCAGTACTTATAGGCGTGTACCTTCTCTCTATGCTGACCATCTCAGCTGCAAAGTTGCCAGCACCAGTTAAGCAGACAGAAGGTTACTCTGGACGAAAGTTATCGACCATTTTGACCCAACCCATTTTCATCGTCGCTGTGCTTTGTCAGATGTTTGGGTACGGCACGATGAACCTGGTAATGACTGCCACGCCATTAGCTATGCATGACCACGCATACGGCTTAGGCGCAACAGCCTTCGTTATTCAATGGCATGTTGTTGCTATGTTTGCCCCTTCATTTTTTACCGGTCACCTGATACAGAAAATCGGTATTGTTAAAGTGCTAGCCGCCGGTGTTATCCTTGGTTTGTGTTGTGTTTTTATCAATCTATTAGGCAGCACGATGATGCATTTCACTCTGGCGCTTGCACTGTTGGGGGTGAGTTGGAACTTCCTGTTTATTGGGGGCACATCGCTGTTAACAGACGTGTACCAACCCTCAGAAAAATCACGAACTCAGGCAGCGAACGACCTCATTGTATTTAGCACCGTTACCATCACTGCACTGGCCGCCGGTACGATGCACCATCTGTTCGGCTATCGAATAATCAATATCTCGGTTATTCCGTTACTTCTCATCATGGGCGCTTCCATTTTCTATTTGTCACGGCTCCAGGCTAGCAACAAACCCGTTACAGAAAGCTAAGTAACTCCCCTAAGCCTGAGCCACTTTTCCCTCTACAGATTAGTGGCCTAAAGCTAAGCTGGCGAACAGAGAGGCCAACCTTTGACATAAAAAACGTTAGCTGCTTCACGAAGAAACACTCACGCAAGCTACGTTCGTCCTATCATCGCCCGCAAGCACTCGATAAAAACCTGATTTAGCCGCTAATTCACTATCCCCGGAGCCTTTCATAGGCGCTGATTTCGGGAGTGATTTTCGGTTGAGGAGTGGTTATGTTAGTCGGCAGAGCAGCCCGGGTAGGAATCTTTGCATCTCTGGTAGTCAGCGTCAGTGCATGCTCTACCAGCGGCAAATCGACTCTGTTTGATGAACATCAGCAAGCCGCACTACAACGATGGAACAATTGTATCGAGCGCGAACGCGCAGACCACAAAGGGTCGATCCTCGATGTGCACCAGGCGGTATCGGCACAGTGCGAAGGACACCAGCGAGACGTTCTAGCAACCTACCCTGAACATCTGGAGAACCAAGTCGACGCACTATTGTCTGATCGGGCTACCGCACTGACAACGGAACACTTCTTGCGATCACGTAACCTGACGAATTGGCAGGGTACTTTTTCGGAAGATTTGCACCATTGAACTGAGCATCTTGCAGCGCAAGCTGAAGATCTATGACATAGTTCGCTAACAATTTTCGACTTAATCACTCCACTGACAGGATTCAATTACTTCATGAAAACTATTTTACGAGCCGGTACTACCGCTGTGGTACTGAGTGGGCTGTTGGCTGCTCCAGCATTTGCACAAGATGCGACCCTGGAATCAGACGCTGACAAAGTTAGCTATGGACTGGGCATGATGGTTGGTGAGCGCATCCTCAAGCAATACGAGGATTTGGATTTCGATCTACTCATGGAAGCCATGAAAGCACAGTACGCCGATGAAGCTACAACGCTCAGCATGCAGGAAGCTCAAGACGCACTTCAAGCACATCAACAGCAAGCGGCCGCTGCAGCCAGTGAAGCTGCTGCTAAAGATGGCATGGCCTATCTAGAAACTAATAAAGCCCGTGACGGCGTTATGGTGACAGACAGTGGTCTTCAGTATGAAGTCATGACTGCTGCTGAAGGTCCTAAGCCTAGTGTGGACGACACGGTCTCTGTACATTATGTCGGTACATTGATTGACGGCACTGAATTCGACAGCTCTATCGCTCGAGGCGAACCTGCATCCTTCCCTCTTAAGGGTGTTATCCCTGGCTGGACTGAAGGCTTGCAACTGATGAACGTAGGCAGTAAATTCCGCTTCGTTATTCCTTCTGATCTGGCTTACGGCGATCGTGGCGCAGGTCAGGCAATCGGACCCGGCGCAACGCTTGTTTTCGAAGTCGAACTTCTCGAAATTCAGTAATTCAGTAATTCAGTAATTCAGTAACTTTGCAGATTGCTTAAACGCACTGTAAGTAAAAGAACCTAGCGTTCATGCCCCGTCTTTGAACGCTGGCTGTTCTGCCAGTCATCCGGTTGCCACACAGGCGCCGGATCGGCTGGCAGATGATTCCCTCGAATCAAATCGGCAGCACGCTCCGCGACCATCATGCTTGGCGCGTTGAGATTCCCGTTGGTAATGACCGGGAAGATTGAAGAATCTACCACCCGCAGCCCTTGCGTATTTCGCACTCGACACTCGCTATCCAACACGGCCATCGGGTCGTCGTCAGCACCGAGTTTCACACTGCACGATGGATGGTAAGCACTCTCAACATTCTGTCTGACCCATTGGTCAATTTGCTCATCGCTTTCAATGGCCATTCCCGGCTGAATTTCATTTCCTCTAAAGGGTGTCAGCGAAGCTTGTTGCAAAATTTCTCGCGTTAAGCGAATGCAATCTCTCCAGTCCTGCTTATCCTGATCATGTTGCAGGTAGTTGAACTGGATGCTTGGATCGATAGTCGGATCATCAGAGACAATGGCCACTCGACCGCGACTGGATGGTTTATTCGGTCCGACATGCACTTGGAAGCCATCACCATCAAAAGCTGCCCGTCCGTCATACCGCATAGCACCGGGTAAAAAATGATATTGAATGTTCGGCGACTTGAGTCCCGCTCGCGATCGGATAAACCCGCATGATTCAAAATGATTCGTTGCTCCCAAGCCCTTCTTGGTTAGCATCCATCGCGCACCTATCAATCCTTTGCGCCACGGAGATAACTCTCTATTGAGAGAGACTTGTTGCGTGCATTCGTATTGAAAATAAACCTCTAAGTGATCCTGTAAGTTCTCACCTACTCCCGGGCTTTCCACACGAACCTCGACACCTGCGTTGCTCAGTACATCAGCTGGACCAATGCCCGAACGCTGCAGCAATGTCGGCGAGCCAATCGAACCTGCCGATAAGATAACTTCCGAACGACACATCAGCTTGAGGTGTTTATTCGCAGATCTATAGCGGACACCTATAGCCCTGGGGCCATCCATGATGAGCTGATCGACATGAACATGCGGAATAATTTTTAAATTGGGCCGTTTGCGTATCGGATCGATATAACAGCGGGAAGCGGATGCACGTGCACCTCTCATCACAGACATATGTTTTTGCCCAAACCCTTCCTGCTGGTATCCGTTGTAGTCCTCAGTAAAAGGGTAACCAGCATCTTGTCCAGCATCGATGAACGCTTGATACAAAGGATTAAGACGCATGTCGTTTCCAGCATTAACACCGACAGGCCCATGTCCACCGCGATAGCGATTGCCGCCTTTGTGCCAGTTTTCCAACCGCCGGTAATAAGGCAGACAGTTAGCGTAGTTCCAACCCGCAGCACCCGCCTCTTCCCATTGATCGATATCGCAGGCATGCCCTCTTACAAACGCCATTCCATTAATAGAAGATGAGCCTCCAAGCACCTTGCCACGAGGGCAATCCAACTGTCGGTTATCCAGACTCGTTTCCGGATCTGACTGAAAACCCCAGTTAAATTTGGGCATATTCATTGGAATAGAGAGCGCTGTTGGCATCCTCACAAACAGGCTTTTATCTGAACCACCGGCTTCTAATAATGCAACGGTGACATTAGCATCTTCAGATAGTCGATTAGCTAATATACAGCCGGCTGAGCCAGCACCCACGATAATGTAGTCAAACTCGTTCATTGCGCGTAGTACACCTTGCTAGTTACTTCCGTGATTCATCGGAGGAGTCTGTGGCCGGACTGCCACTCTATTTCCAGCCTCCACATCGTTGAGGTCCAAATGGTTTCTCATAAACCGTTCAGATGCATCTTGTACCGGTTGATGGTCCCACGGGGTGTATC
>CAZCKD010000101.1:0-11869 GCA_964498925.1 uncultured Granulosicoccaceae bacterium | reverse complement strand
TGACTATGTCACCGATTAAATTTTCCGCTCCCATTACCTTAGCCGCTGGATAATCCATGGCGCCAATTTTCGACACGCCATGGGTATCACCTAATACAGTCCACAGCAAAACAAGCTGTGGCAACCATCATGTACGTTAAATGCGGAGAAAGTTATGGCTAAGAATGTAGGATCGTTCGACAAAATCATTCGCCTGGTGGCAGGCGTATTACTGATCGTATTACCCTTCGTATCGGGTATCTCTCTTTTCGAAAGCTCGACAATGACCCTGTTGTCGGTTGTAGTGGGTGTTGTATTTGTTGGAACAGCTTTGTTTAATTTCTGCCCTATCTACCGAATTTTCGGTATCCGTACCTGCAAAGTTGCAACGACTTCAGAATAGAAAAATCGCAAAGCTATTCGAAGAGCTACGCATAGATAGAAGGCCTGGGCAATTCACCAGGTCTTCTCGCAAGAATCCATTCTCGCGACAACACTGCTAATACTCTGATGGCAAATCCCATCAGAGTATTTAGACCTTACTGCGAGAGTTAGTCTTTCAGAATGAAGCTAACTTTCATTGTGACGCGGTACTCAGTGATTTTTCCGTCATCAACAACAGCTTTTTGATCTTTAACCCAAACGCTTTTAACGTCCTTCAGAGTTTTGCTGGCTCGCTTAACACCCTTTTCAACAGCGTCATCGAATCCTTTTGTTGAAGAACTGATAATTTCGGTAACTTTGGCAACTGACATCGTATTGTCCTATTTAGTGGATTTAAAACAGCCAAGGCTTAAACCTCTGCCCGACTCCGATCCATTATGGCGCTAGAATCCCCGTCCTGCCAATTAACAATGCAAAATATCGTTGACCATACACCTTTGTTTTCAATTGACTGGCAAATCAATTAAAACTTAACGCGATCCCCGCCTTTCAAGGCCAGAATTTCACGCGCCTCGTCCGGTGTGGCTACCTCGCAACCCAGATCTTCGACAATTCGTCGTATTTTTCGCACCTGCTCCGCATTGCTAGACGCCAGTTTTCCACGCGAAATAAACAGACTGTCTTCCAAACCTACACGAACATTTCCGCCCATTTGGCTGGCTGTTGTCGCTAGTGGCATCTGTGCACCACCAGCACCAAGAACTGACCAGCGATAATCGTCACCAAATAAACGATCGGCAGTGCGCTTCATGAAGATTAAATTGTCCACTTCAGGGCCTATACCACCAAGAATGCCAAATATGAACTGTATGAAGACCGGGGCTTTGAACATCCCTGTGTCCATACAAAACTTCAGATTATAAAGATGACCGACGTCGTAACACTCATGCTCAAACTTGATTCCATGCTCACCACCGAGCGACGTTGCCACTGTCTTAATGTCCCGAAATGTATTTCTGAAGATATAGGTATCAGAATTTTCAACGTATTCCTTTTCCCAATCAAATTTCCAATCATCAAAACGTTTAGCCAACGGATGAAATGAAAAATTCATGGATCCCATATTTAAGGAACACATCTCAGGCGAAAAACGTTGAGCAGGCGCAATTCGATCCTCAATAGATGTCTTCAGGCTGCCACCCGTTGAAATATTGACAACAGCATCTGTTGCCTGTTTTATGCGCGGCAAGAACGGTGCGAAGTCTTCAGGGTCGATCGAGACCGCTCCCGTTTCAGGATTTCTCGTATGCAGATGCAGAATAGATGCGCCTGCTTCGGCGGCATCCAATGCCTGATGTGTGATGTCATCGGGGGTGTATGGCAATGCATCCGACATCGTCGGAGTATGGATTGCACCTGTCACTGCACAGGTAATAATGGTTTTTTGTTTAGCCATGATTTATTTTTTTCCGCCAGTAACTTTCGGTGTGATTGGAAAAAGCTCGACGCCCCATCGAGAGCGAATCATTCCCCACAGTCCTTGCGGGGCGAACAACATGATTAGGATTGCAGCCAAGCCAAGTATCAATAAATAAATGGAGCCCAAATCTGCCAGTGTCTCTCTGAGGAGGAAAAATACCAGCGTGCCGATAATGGGTCCTTCCAATGTTCCGATTCCACCTATAACAACAATGAAAATGACAAACGCTGTCCAGTCGTTAACACTAAATGCAGCATCTGGCGTGATGCGTAGCTTTTGCAAAAAGATCATCGCACCGACCATTGCTGTCAAACCGGCACTTAAGACATAAACGATAAATTTTGTTCTCCAAATCGCTATGCCTAATGATGCTGCAGCGAGCTCATTGTCCCTGATAGCTTTAAGCGCAATGCCGTGTTTAGATCGCAACAACCAAACGCTGGTGCATATAATTAGAACCGTTATTAACAATGCGCTCCAGTACAACAGACTCTCACGCTGAGTTTTATTGGAGGCAATCGATTTTATGATGGAAACCGGCAAGCTTGTGCCTGAGCCGCCACCCAAAGCTGAAACTTGCGCAGCTGAGAGTCTAAACACTTCGGCAATTACCCAGGTACCAATCGCAAAATAAGCGCCTCTTAATCGGAAGATAAGCATCGCTACCGGTACAGATATCAACATACTCAATAAACCGACCATGGGAATGGCATACAGTGGTGGCACATTGAGGAACATAGCCAACGCAAACAAGGAATAAGCGCCCAGCCCCACATAAGCATGCTGTCCTACGGATACCAACCCCGCATAGCCTGCCAGTAGATTCCAAAGATAGGCCAACGATAGATAGAGTAGAAACTCACCTAACAAGCGCATATCTGCACGACCAATCCATTGCGGTGCAAACACAAGCGCTGCAAGCAAACACAAGGCGAGTACGACAAAAACACCACTGGATGCAGAAAGCGTTCGAACGTTATTCATCAGTGTTCGATCCTCGGGAAGAGCCCACGAGGCCGGACTGCCAGAACCAACAAGAACACAAGATGTCCTGACAGCACTTGCCAACCGGGATGAATACTCCCACCCACAGCTTGTGCAACGCCTAAAAGAATTCCCCCTATGAGTGTGCCCCATAGATTTCCAAGCCCGCCAATGATGACCGCTTCGAATCCGAATATAAGCCGCGCCGGACCGCTTGAAGGGTCAAACGCGGTTCGCACACCGAGAAACAATCCAGCAATAGCTACAACAACCATAGCCAGCGCCATCGCCAAACCAAAGATATGGGCTTTGTTCAGTCCCATTAACTGCGCTATATCAGCATTGTCTGATGTAGCTCTGAAGGCACGACCCAATGCTGTTTTATAGAAAATCCACTGAAGACCTGCAATGACAGCCACTGCGACTAAAAACATGGCAAAAGGCAATACGCCAATATTGATGGGGCCAACGGCAAAACTCGCTGTCTCCAACGCACCGGCTTGCAATTTTTGAGGATCTGCTGAGTACACTTCCAACAAGCTGTTCTGCAAAATGACTGACAAGCCGAACGTTACGAGCAACGGTGGAAGAATATCGTCACCTAGCGTTTTATTGAGCACGAAACGTTGCAGTACATAACCAATCAATCCCATCAACGGCAGTACCAATAACGCGGCGAGAAAGACATTGATATGAAGTGCACTAGTGATGCTTAAGGCGATAAATGCAGACAGCACAATGAAGTCACCATGCGCGATATTAACCAGACGCATGACACCGAATATCAGAGACAGACCTGCCGCGAACAAAGCAAACAACCCGCCCAACATAACGCCTTGTACGATGGTGTTTAGAATTTCCACTAGTGCGTACCAAAGTAGGCGCGTGTAATGGCATCGCGCGTGACATCACCACTAGCGCCTTCTAACGCTACTCTGCCTTCTGACAGACAGTAAACGCGGTCTGAGACGGACAGGGCTCTATTAATATCCTGTTCAACAATGATAGCCGCGACTCCTTGATTGATAATATTGGGAAGAGCTTCGTACACCTGTTGAATGACGATGGGTGCTAATCCCAAGCTAATCTCATCAAACAGAATGACTTCAGGATTGGACATCAATGCACGACCAATAGCTGTCAGTTGTTGCTGACCACCCGACAAGGATGTTGACGCCTGTTTACGGCGCTCACTCAGTACAGGGAATAGTTCGTACAAGGCCTCTATATTCCATACACCCGGTCGACGACTACGACCACCGATCATCAAGTTTTCTTCAACCGTTAAAGACGGAAACAACTGACGCCCTTCAGGCACCATGGCAATTCCCAATGAGGCAATCTGGTCAGCGCGTAGATGCCCGATAGGTTCACCTTTCCAACGAACCATTTCAGACTCGCACGGCAGCATGCCGGTGATGGCTCTCATTGAAGTGGTTTTGCCAGCGCCATTTGCGCCGATCACAGCAACCACTTCGCCTGGGCTGATCCGGATATCAATACCGAATAATGCTTGATAGTCGCCATAGAAAGCCGTTAATGCGTTTGTTTCAAGCATCCGCATCAGGCCCCATGTAAATATCTTTTACCACCTGGCTGGACATAACATCATCCGGCTGGCCATCAGCGACAATCTTTCCAAAATCAATGACTATGAGTCGATCCACAACGGCTAGCAGTGCATGGACAATATGCTCTATCCAAACGATGGTCACATTCGAACGCCTAACATCTTTTATGGTTTCTATAAGCGTATGACATTCCTGCTCAGTCAACCCACCGGCAATTTCGTCGAGTAATAACAGACGTGGCTTTGCCGCCAGGGCACGCGATAACTCCAGTCTTTTACGATCAAGAAGCGTTAGCTTTCCAGCAAGCACGTTCGCTTTGTCTGCTAAACCTGTTTGCTCAAGCACTTCGAGTGCTTGTCGCTGGGAATGCTTTTTAGACAAGCCCGCGCCATGCCATGCACCTACCCAGACGTTTTCAAAAACACTCATACCAGAGAACGGCTGAGGAATTTGAAACGAACGCGCAATGCCGCCACGACACCGACTGGCCGCATCAGTGGCTGTGATGTCTTTACCGTCAAACTGAATTGATCCGGAACCCGGAGACAGAGTGCCGGTGATGATGTTGAATAACGAGGTTTTCCCGGCCCCGTTAGGACCGAGAATACCTAGCGCCTCACCTTTGGGTAAATCAAAGGTGATGGAATCTGCCACAGTCACCGCGCCGAACGATTTACTAACCTCGTTCAGCGACAGTGCCGCGGCTTGATTCGTCTGCCCGATGGAATCGGTTTGCACAGCCAATTAATCTCAAGAAATTAACTGTAGCTCGCCACCGACTGGGATCTCTGGAGAATTGGCGTTAGAGGTAATAACCAATTCAAGCCCATCACCCTGCTTCTGCCATTGACCAGCAACCAGAGGCGTCTTGGTGACGTTCTTAACAGGCCCTTTAGACCAATCAATAGGACCAACAATAGTGGACATATTGGTGGACGCGATAGCGCTGACAATGGCTTCTGGATCTTCAAGATCATCAGCACGAGACACTACATCTTTAACCACTTCAAACAGAGCATGTTTAAAACCGATAGGTTGTGTCCAAGGTCGGCCAGTATCCGCTGTATAACCATCGGCTAATTGCTTTGCACTCTCGCCTGTTAATGACGAGGCGAATGGATGATTAGGTGACCACCAGATTTCAGATGTTAATCCTTCGGCTCTATCACCAAATGAGTTAACAACCGATGGGAAAAGCAGCGCCTTACCGATAGTCACAACTTTAGGTCGAAAATCTTGTTGAGCAGCCTGAGCCCAGAAGGTACCAAAATCAGGCGGAATCATATTCCCTGTCACGATTTCACAACCCGCTTCTTTAAACGCGCTGATGTAGTTCGAGAAGTCATCGTTTATCGGTTGGTAACGACCAGGATCTACCAGGTTGTAGCCCGCTGCAGCCAATGGCTTCGGCAAACCGAGTTCCTTATCGCCCCAAGCGTTGCCGTCTGCATCATTAGGGAAAAGTCCAGCAACGTTTTTAGCGACGCCCGAGCTATCCCAAAGATCGAGGAACGATCCAATGACATCTTCTAAGCCCCAGAAAAAGTGATAGGTGTAATCAAACCCTTGAGCAGGATTACCATTACGTCCGAAGAAATACGGCTGCCATGGGCAGTCAGTCGTAATGCACGGAATCTCGTTGATTTCAGCTTGGTCGGCGACCGGGTTCGTTGTATCCGGTGTGGACGCTGCAACGATAATATCTACCTCATCACGCAAGATGAGATCGGCGGCAACTTCCGCAGCACGGTTAGGATTCGATTGGCTGTCCTTACTAATAATTTCAACGTTGTATTGCTTGCCGTTGTTCGCGATTCCTCCTTCGAAAGCTGCGCGAATACCTTTTAAAACAAACTCATCGGCTTCACCAAAGCCTGCCAATGGGCCCGTCTGCGGGCTGACAAAGCCGACCTTTAAGATTGGATTATCCGCATACGCCCTGGAATATTTAAGAATTGCCGGTGCGGTCAGTGTTGCTCCAACACCTGTTAAAAACCGACGACGCGTCAACGACGAGTTGATTATTTTTTTCATTGTGTTTCCTCTCCTGATTAAGCGTTAGATGGACTGCAACACTTATGTGTCATCTCGTTCCAAGATGGTATCTAGTTTATTTAAATGCCTGGCCAGACGATCACGTACTGCCTGAGCACTCTCCGGTGTCCATTGACGAAAACCTTCGCCTGTGGCCATTCCTGATTTCTTCTCTGCGACAAGTTGCTTTAAGTAAGGCGATGGCCCTGGGTTTCTTTCCAAATCGGAAAGAACCGTTTCATGGATATCCAGAGTCAATTCAGTCGTTACAAGGTCTGCATTTTCTAAAGGACCTAACACCGCCAAACGACGTCCAAAGCTTTCTTTAACTACAGTGTCCACAGCATCTGCATCACAGATACCATTTTCTACAATGCTAATGGCCTCTCGCCACAACGCATGCTGAAGTCTGTTCCCAATGAAACCTGGAACATCTTTTTCAACCCTGACTGGCTTTTTACCAGACAACGACAACACGCCCATCACGGCATCCATAGCACTATCATCTGTCCATTCGGTACGGATGACTTCTACCAGCGGAATAAAATGCGGAGGATTCCACCAATGCGTTCCCAAAGCACGTCCGCGATGTTTTACATCCTTCATGATTTGAGTAATGGGAAGAACCGACGTGTTTGAAGCGAGTATGCAATCCTCGCTAACGTGTTGTTCAATCTCGCAGAAAAGTTTTTGCTTCAGCTCCAGTTTTTCCGGCGCTGCTTCTACAACAAAATCTGCGCCCTCTAGTACCTCGGACAATGCTGTACTGGAAGACACAAGTTTTAATGCTGCACTCGCCTCCTCATCACTACAGCCCAGGGCATGCATGCTGGCACTGATTCTTTCGTTCAGAGAATCCAGCATGTCCGCCGAAGGATCCTGTACACGTACCGTTAGGCCAGCACGGGCGAATGTCAGGGCAATACCATGCCCCATCATTCCACCACCAATGACTGCAATCTGCCTAATCATCATTTAGCCTGCCGTATAACCGCCATCGGCATAAAGTATGTGCCCAGTGTAAAAATCAGATGCACCAGATGCTAAAAATAACAATGGCCCCGCTAGATCTTCCGGCTCACCTAATCGCCCCTTCGGCACTCTGCTGAGGAAACCAGTTCGCACGGCAGTAGCCTCTGGCGTATCCTCAAACATCCAAGCCGTTAACGGTGAACGGAACACCGTAGGTGCTATAGCGTTGACTGTGATACCCGTTGGCCCAAGCTCACAACCAAGAGCCTTTGTAATGCCATCCACTGCTGATTTTGATGCGCAGTAGGCGGTGTAGCCCGCAGGGTGACCGAGCAGACCTCGCGCAGAGGACACCAACACAATTTTTCCACCATTACCCTGTGCTTGCATCTGTGTAGAAGCTGCGCGTGCCAACAACCAAGTCTGTGTGACATTAGCGTCCATGACTGCCGTAAACGTCTCCGGAGCCATTTCATCAATTTTTGCCACCTTATTCATACCGGAGGCAACAACCAGTATATCGAGACTGCCGAAAGCATCGACAGACTTCTGAATGATGTCCGCCACCGTGCCCTCATCTTCAGGCCGTGCGTTGACGGTAGACACTTCAGCGCCCAGTCCACGACATTCTTCAGCAATGGCGTTAAGGGCTTCTTCGTTACCGGCAACAAGCGTTAGCTTACAACCAGCCGTTGCCAACACTCGGGCTGCAACACCACCAAATGCGCCAGACGCGCCGGTGATCAAAGCAGATTTCCCCTTTACGTCGAACAAATCCAATGAATTCATTTTGCTGCATCCGGGTAAGGAATCACAACGAGCATCTTGCACACATCGTTGGATCTATTCTCGATTTTGCGTTCTTCTCCCGCCGGGATGGTGCATGAGTCTAAACGACCCAACACGGTATCCTTGCCATCGACAGTGACCGTCATTTCCCCTTCAAGGACGACGTACACTTTTTCGAATGGTGTGGCATCGGGGCCAGCACCACCACCGGGTAGAAATTGTGACAGGCCGATCCACTGATTCTCTGGACCGCCCTCTTCAAACCCCTGAAGCCTTAACCCTGTAACGCCCCAATGATTGGGAGCGTCATAGGTTTCAGCATCGGAAAATTTCTTCGCCAGCATCAGAACGATTCGCCAGCTTCAATGCGGTATTGCTGTCCTTTATCCATCATGGCAACCAATCGAATGATGCAACCATCACCACGATCCCAGTTCCACGGGAAGAAAGCGAATGTGACTCGTTTTCCGGTAACAGCATCTAAATCACCACCGACGTTTTCGATACCGAGGATTCCGTTGCTGAAAAGTTTGTTATGGACGGGTTCCCACTCAGGGAAAGCATCTTTCCAATCGACACCACCGGACCATTCTTTGTATTCAGCTTCTAGGTGTGGATGGATAGGGCCGTTACGCTGTGGCCCGATGGCCGTAGCCAGAGGATGATCGTTTGCCTGCGTATCGTGTCCGACAACCTTGACGCCCTTTTCCACCATCCAATCAGCGGCCGAAGGAACCAGGCCTGGGCAGTAAGCAAAGTAATCACCGTCTTCATATTTCTTATGCCAGCCAGTGTTAATAATTAAAACATCACCCGGACGAATGGCATTTCCACAAGCCTTCTCAAGATCGTCACCAGTAATCTGTTCCCATTTTTCTTTAGGAATAGATACAACGAGTCCAGTTCCAAAGAAATGAGGCAATGGCACTTCGTCGATGAACGGTGTGCCTTGGACAACGTGCGCAGGAGCATCAATATGCGTTGTCACGTGCATGGTGGTAGTGAGGGTCTGACTGAGTACGCCAGACTTCGCCATGTAGTGCTTTCGATCGATCTTGACGTCTTCGAAGTATGGCCAATTAGGGCACTGAAAGCCATAACGATGGGACAAGTTGTAAAACTCCAACCCCATGTTGTTATCAAGGTTATCTTCAAACTCAATGCCACGAACGGTAATGGTCATGCACTTTCTCCAAGAAATATTGTTGTATCGCAATGCGGTACAGCTGTACCGATTCTGTGTTATACCTTATATCCGCATCGATATTCGGTCAAGTTACTTTCAAACATTCGATCAATTAAAAATCTCACCGCGGCGATATCACCACCGGAACAAACGAAGACATTGAATCAACTTGTTAATAATTCCAATCACCTACCGCCAAAAAGCAACGGCAAGGATGGTATTCAATCAATTTCACGTGCAGTGTCAGTACTGCGTGCTTTAAGGGATAGCGACACAGGTCTTAGCCTTGGTCAGATGGCAAAACAACTTGAGCTACCGCGCTCCACTGTGCAACGGTTAGTAAACGCATTGGTTCATGAGGGACTTGTAACGAGCAACGGAAACTCGTCCGGCTACCGCCTTGGATCAGAAATTCTTATTCTGGCCAACTCAATGAAAAAAGACATCACGCGAGAGCTGCATCCGATGCTTGAACGTCTGGCTACCGAAACGGGAGAGACTGTTGACTTAGCCCTGTACCAGCGTGGCCAGATGATATTCGTAGACCAGGTTGTTGGCACTCAGCGACTCCGTACAGTATCTGCTATCGGGCAATCCTTTCCTATGACCGTCACTGCCAACGGTAAAGCCGCATTAGCTATGTTGGATGACGCGGATCTACAAGCCATTCACACATCCGAAAAAGAGCTCGCCGATGCAACCATCTCACTCGATGAACTGCGTGAATCTTTAGATGCTATTCGGCAGTCAGGGTATGCCTTGGATATCGATGAACACACCTCCGGTCTATCAGCCGTCGGCATCTCATTTATGATAAATCAATCCCTGTACGCTGTATCAATCCCGGCGCCTACCCACCGTTTTCTTGAAAGAAAAGAATATTTAACACAGCAATTGCAGCTATTCAAAAAATCAATTAAGAACTTGTTTCCAAGCACCGTATTTTGAAAAACAATTAATGATTCTCAACTGTGACGAACGAAACAAAAATCGTTGTATCCGGTGAACACCTCGCGATAGACCCGTCGACAAGCATTTTAAACACACAACTGAGGAGACTGTTCCCAGCCTCCCCAGTTGCTAGATAGAGGCACCCTATAAGGGTCCTTTTCTCCGTCAGTAAAGATACAAACTCAGTTTGCAGTCCAGCACAATTCAGTAGCAGATTGATTACCTTCTTCAGAACGTGTCAGGACTTCGTTCTTGACCTCTTGACCAACGCTTATCATTGCTGCGGGAAGCTCCACGTGAAAAACTTCTGAGTCGAGATTCATTGTCACTGCAAGCTCTGGAACTTCTTCACCAAACACCACTTGCTCGTCGCGTTCTAGAACAAACTGATAAAGATCAACTTCAACGTCAGCAGTACCCGGCCGACTGCCTAATACCGGATGGCGCATGGTCACCTCGTCCCAGGACACTGTATAAGTTCCGGATGCATTGGCAGAAATAAAGGGCGCTTCATCGCAACCTTCAAGGGCAGTTCCGTTGACGTATACAGTTGGAGCCGCAGGTATCTTATGCGACAGCTCAACTTCACTTTCGATCTCTTCACCCTCAATAGTTACACCCGACCACTCATACGTACCCTCAGGAAATCGAGCGAAAAAATCATCCGGATTCAAGTTATCGAATGTAGGCTCTGCACTTTCAAAGAACAGTTCGGTCAGGCCCTGAATGGCGACGCTACCGTAATTGGCAATCTCGATCAGTGCACGGCCAGTCGGATCTTCAAGCGTAATTTCACTCCACTCATCTCCATCAACCAACCCGTGTATACCTAGATCTCCATCAGTGTTATTCAATTCTAGATAAACAGCGGCATCTTCAAATTCTAATTCGTCATCGTCCTCGTCACCCTCATCATCATCGCCATCAACCACCAAGTACGGTTCTGATAGCACTGAGAAGTCGTTGTTTAGTCCATGATCATGAGCGACAAGCTGATAGACACTATTATCGAATACGGGGCCGAAGCAATGTGTACCGTGTACCGTGCCTATGTAAAAACCATCTTCGTAAACGTTGGTACTGGGTGCATCTGATTGCCAACACAAATTGTCATCATCTTCGAAGAGACCACTCGGCGCATCGAACGCAAAGGAAGATTGCGTCCCGCCAAGTACAGCAATGGATGCAGCAACTGACTTAGCTAGAAGCGTTTTATTTAATGTGCTTTTTTGTAACATGATATCTCTCCTGTTGATAAGAGATTTCATGCTAAACACGCAGCTTTACCTAAACCTCATCAACGGATTATCATATGATGAGAAACGGAAAATTAAGTTATCAGCCCGCCTTTTTGATAAGCGGAAGCGTAATGGTAAATATATTCTGACTGACCTGATCGGAGATAACCGTTATGTCTCCTCCCAAGGCTCTTGCTACCGCGCGAGAATAACTTAAACCCAGCCCACTACCATCACCGGATCGGCTGGAATCTAAACGAAAAAAACGATTAAATATCGTCTCGTAATTGTTTTCGTCAAT
>CAZCKD010000100.1:8561-11936 GCA_964498925.1 uncultured Granulosicoccaceae bacterium | reverse complement strand
CGATGAGTTCCTTGCCAACATCGACCAGTTTTACTTTTTCGACGGTGCCGGACACACTCAATATCGGTTGAGTCAGTCCTGGGTAGAGCATCGCATACGCGCAAAGTAGAGTGATAACACCCAGAATTTTCTTCATAAGATAGAGAGGTCGTAGCTGGTCGAGTCAACGAGTTGTAATGATCAAACGCCGGAAATTCAATGTCCGGCAGATTCTGCCCCTGACTGAACGGGTGCTTCTTCCACTTTTCGAAGAAACCACATGCCCGCCAGGAAAAGTAACAGTATAGACAACAAGCCTATCCGGTTATTGTTTGTTGTGGCCGCCACAACGCCTACAAGGAGTGGGCCAAGCACCGCAGCAGCTTTTCCGAGCATGTTTAAAAAGCCAAAATACTCACCACTTTTTTCTTCTGGTATCAACTGACTGAATAGCGATCGGCTAAGCGATTGTACTCCACCTTGAACCAGGCCGAGAACGGCTGCGAGCACATAAAAATGCACGACATTGGACATGAAGCCGGCAGCAGCTGTTGCAATGACATAGGCCCATAAACCGATCCACAGACCGCGCTTAGCGCCGTGTTTATGACCTATTTTTCCGAACAACAGCGTGGCTGGAAAGCCAATAAATTGCACCAGTAACAGAGCGACGATCAGGCTATTAGAAGGAAGGCCAATGGCGATGCCATAGTCCACCGCCATGCGAATGATCGTTGCCACGCCGTCAATGTAAAACCAATAGGCGATCAGAAACAGCCAAAGATTTTTATGCTGTCGGATGGCTGAAAGTGTCTTCCAAAGTTTTTTAAATTCGCCTCCAAGGCTAAATGGCTGCGAAGAGGTCGGTTTCTGGCTTTTAACACCCAGCATAAGCGGTAAGGAAAAGACGAACCACCAAAGTGCCACGGTGAGAAAGGAAACCCTGACTGCCATCGCTGCATCTGCAAGACCGAACCACTGAGGTTTTAAGGTCATAGCGACATTGACCAGAAACAGCAGGCCACCACCAAGATAGCCCATGGAGTATCCGAGCGCTGAAAGCCGATGCAGATCATTTTGAGTCGTCAGCTTGGGTAGCAAGGCATCGTAAAAAACGTTTGCGCCGGAGAAGCCGATAATGGCGATCACGTAGATACTGATAGCCATGGACCACTGACCCTTGGCGACCAGGAAAAAGGCTGCCGTAGCCAGAATGCCGAGTCCTGCGAACAGTGCCAGAAGCCTCTTATGTGCACCGGTTGTGTCCGCAACGGCGCCCAGTATCGGGGCCAATAGCAATATGAGGAAGCTAGCCGCCGAATTCCCCAATCCCAGCCAGAAAGTGCTGGTGGTGCTCTCGACTCCTGCGCTCCAGTACTGCTTGAAAAATAAAGGAAAAAAACCTGCAATGACCGTTGTGGCAAAGGCCGAATTGGCCCAATCGTAAAGCGCCCAGGAGAACTGGGACTTCTTGCTACTGTGGTTCATGGAGTGATGCTCTGAAGGCAAGACAGGGTAGCTATGTTAGCGGTCTTGACCACTAAGCTGGTTAAAACTTGGTTGCCGTAGCCGATCGGAGGTTCAATCTGGCACCAGAAATTAAAGGCGATTTTTACTTCAAGGTGCGTTTTTTGAGCAGCACCCGGATAGGCTGCTTCTCTGCCGTTCAACTGTCTCAGAGAATCACAGATTTCGTAACTGCACTCAAGTAACTAGGGGGCTGGGCTCTCGTCGCTGGCCTTTTCAGGTGCAGATACAACCGTTGGTTTTGTCGCATCAAGAAACTGGTGGGCAGATTCCATGCGCAGTTGAGCCGACTGGATCATATCGGGGGTAATAGTTTCGGCTTCTGCGGCTTTGTCACGCAGAGCTGCATAACTAAGATCCTCTTTCTTCTCGGTGGAATCAAGAGAATGGGTCTTAGGATAATCAACTGGCGGGTACATGGAAATCAACAGTGGATCGGTTGCTTTGTTCGGTTTATTTTTAACGTAACAGAGCAATCTTTAGTTCATATGAACTCTCTGAAAGACAGAAATATTTTTATTCCGAGTACCCAGTCTCATTAGTTAGAGTCGTAGCGAATTAGTCGTCCCGTAGTTGTTCGGCGATGTTGGCTCGGGATAGACGATAAGCCGGGTAGAGGCCTGCGAGAAGCGCCGAAATGCAGGCAAGTTGAACGGTACCCATTAAAGCGCCATCTGGTATCAAGCTTGTCATGCTCCAGCCGAAGGAGCGAACGTTGATAACGTTGACGAGTAGCTCCGACATCAACCACCCTAACGGTAGTGCCAGTATGCCGGCCATAACGCCCATAACAAACGTTTGAGTCAGTACGATCTGCATAATGGTTTTTCGGGTGGCTCCTGTCGCCCGAAGCACGGCAAACTCTCGAGCCCGCTCAAGATGCAGGGCCAGCAGTGCGCTGAAAATGCCGACAAAGGCCACCCCGACGGTCAGCCAGCGAAGGACACGGGTAACTTCAAATGTCCTATCAAAAATAATCAAGGACTCTTCGTGAATGGAATGATTTGACTGGATACGAAGGGGTTTTTTGTTAGTGTCAGAGTAAGCGTACAGCGTGTCAATCACCCCTTGTTCGTCATTGGTGTCGTTAAGGATTAGACCCAAGGTTGTAATATCACTGCTAGACCAGTATTGAGAATAGGTACTACGAGACATCAGTATTTTCCCGTGGCTGGACTCGTAGTCACGAAAAACACCGACTACAGGAAACGTCTTCGTACCTGCTTCGGTGAGAATGTCCAGTGAGTCACCAAGTTGAAGCTGAGCCTTGGTAGACATAGGTTCACTAATCATGATGACCGACTCATTGACCCATGTTCGCCAAGTGTCTGGTGTTTTCACGGTCAATAGCTCGAATCCCGGATCGTTATCGCTGTGTGGATCTATAACCAGCACATCAAACTTATCTTTGCTCGTGGGTGCCATAAAGCTGTAACCCGAGCTGATAGATTTAACCTGTTGTAAATCCTTTGCCGTCGTTATTAATGCGTCGTCCAGATACTGGTTGTTCTGACTCGCCACGGCTGACGGCGAAGAGACATAGATGTCGCTATGTAGTGTTGCCCCTAGCCATTGATCAACGCTGGAGCGAAAACTGCCGATCATGATGTCGACGCCTAAGGTTGCAGAGACTGCGATGCAAAGCGCAGCGATAGCAAGACCCGTTCGACTGATATTCCGTTCGATGCCACCGACCGCCAACGAAGCTGAGACTCCTAGATGTGCGATAACAGGATTTAATAAAACAGACAGCGTACGTACTAACCAGGGAAGTGCTGAACCGTAGCCAAGAATAATAAACATTAAAGACAGAAAGCCCAAGAGCAGTGATTGCGATGGCAGTTTGGCCAACACCCAGCCGATAATCAT
>CAZCKD010000100.1:0-8461 GCA_964498925.1 uncultured Granulosicoccaceae bacterium | reverse complement strand
AGCCCAAGAGCAGTGATTGCGATGGCAGTTTGGCCAACACCCAGCCGATAATCATAAGAAAAAGACCCGCTAATGCAAAAAGCGGAATTGCGTTCTGAGTGTTGTTCTCTATTGATGATCGACGTCTTGATTGAATAGGGCTAGTGCCAGCTGCATCAAATGCACTGATAGATGCTGCGAGCAAACTGCTGCCGATACCTAAAGCCAGGCCTGCAACGATTAGCCATGGGTTAAACCATATCTCCTGCACATGCAGAACAAAATAAAGATCATTGATGGTTTGTGTTGTAAGACGAATCAAACCATGCGCCAGGACGTATCCCAGTGCGATGCCCAGTGTGGATCCAACAGTGCTAATGATGGCGGCTTCGCTAAGAATGCTCATCATCAGTTGTTTTCTTGTGACACCGATTATGCGTTTGGTGGCAAAGACTTCCCGACGTTGCACGACGGCGAACGTCATCGTGTTGTGAATGAGAAATGCACCGACAACCAAGGCCAGTAAGCTCATTGCTGTGAGATTGATATGAAAACCACGTGTCATAGCTTTCATAGTCTGCTGCTGGCTTAAGGCTTCATCCAGCGTCAAGTCATCCGATAAAAATTCTTCGACTCGCTCAATATCGTCTTCATGCAATATCAAGTCGATTCTGTCGATACGCTCGTGTCTTTTAAGAATGCTCTGGACGAAGGCAATATCACCGAACAGCAAACCATTGGATGCAGCCGGAACCGAGGTTGTCACATAACCTGCAAAAACAGCAGCGTGTTGATTCCCTCCAATACTGAGTTCCAGGTTATCACCTGGAGAGTATGTCTTTGTTTCTGATGTTCCTTTGCCAATGAGTACAGCACGTGGTATCAGTTGAAAATTGACCGCCGTGTCGTTGGACAGGCTTTCCTGCGCTGTGAGATTTTGTTGGTTGGATTCAGTAGGCGTATATCGATTAAACGACATCTCAGCAAAGGGATCCAAACCCACGAGTGAGTACACCGAATTATCCAGCACGATGTAGTCTTGAATTATCGGTGCCATCGCAATAGACGGAAACGTGCGCTTAAGTTGCACATACACATCTTGTTGAATGCCTCTGGCACCGGATATCTGATGGGTGGTTTTTCCATACAGCGCATCCGCTGAAAGTCCGAATGCTTTTTGCGAACTGTGGTTTGTGATAAGCACCGCAGTGACGATAGCAACGCCCAAAACAATACCGGTTATCGACAATATCAATTGTGCCGGATGACGTTGGTAGAACTGCCAGCTCGAGCGAATGAGATGCAGCATTGCGTTCATGGATGATTCACGCAGGTGGCTCGATCACCAGGTTGCATTATTAGCCATTGCCCGCGAATCCAGCTTTTGCACCTGCGCCTGCTCGAGTAAAAGTATCTTGTCGGCAACGGAGGCTACCTCGTTGCTATGCGTTACAAGCAATAGCGAGGCATTCTGTTCTTCTACCTGTTGCTGCAATAATTCCAGTGCCATCCTGCCGCTGGCCGCATCCAGGTTGCCAGTCGGTTCGTCGGCCAAGATAAGTGTGGGTCGATGAATGAGCGCACGTGCGATAGCAACGCGTTGTTGTTCTCCACCGGATAGTTGGTCAGGAAAATCCGAACCGCGGTTGGTAAGGCCTATAGTGACAAGAAGGTCGTTAACGCGCGCGTGTTGCTCTTTCCTTGCAACGCTTTGTAACGCTAGGGGTAGAGATATGTTGTCGGCGATGGTCAGTGTGGGTATCAAATTGAATGACTGATACACAAACCCTATTTTTGCAGCCCTAAGTCGAGTCCTCTCACTGTCGTTTAAGCTACCGAGCGCCGTTCCATTCAACAGCACTTCTCCGGATTGAATAGGCTCCAGTCCACTGATGAGATTGAGTAGCGTGGATTTACCGGACCCGCTTCGACCAATCAGTGCAACGGTCTGGCCTTCACTGACGTTAAAAGATGCCTTATCTAAAATAATGCTGTGTTGAGCGCCCGTTGCATATTCATGAGAGAGACTCTCAACGGTGATCGCATCAATAGAGCGTTCTGCTTGCATGCAAACTGTGTTTCGGTATCAGGCGTGAAATCGGAACTGTTTAATTGACTGCCTGTTGTGCAAAACGTTTCAGTTGTTCCCACAAAGAGGCAGCTTCGGCTTTACCCAGCATTTTTTCAAAATGCTTGGGGTGCACATAAGACAGATCGTGCAGGGTTGTCGCATGGTAGCGTTCCTTCAGCGGGGATAAGCCTGCTTCGGGCACACAGGCGTCAAGCCCACTATCAAGAAACGCCGGATTCCAACCCACGCGGTTGTAGAACGCCAGCATCCCTTCGGTGCGTGCAATGGCGATCCCTTGCAAAGGTGGTGAAAGAGATTCGAAAAACGTTCCGCTCATGACATCTGACTCAAAATCGACCTGGGCCACAGCATCCGGTTTGATTCGTGAAATACTATTGAATACGTCCAGTTTGACGCGGCGCTCCAGTGCATCCGCATCTTCCTGACTCACCAAACGAGCCGCGTGCTTTATGGGGTCGGGTATGGAAGTTGTCATTGTGAACGCCAATCTGATTTCTCCCTAGTATACGAATAAGATAGCGTCAGTCGATCTCCACTTCGTTGAACGCCATTAATCTTTAGTGAGTCATGTCCGATTCCACGCACTCAACTCCCTTCTATACTCAGCTGCAGAGGCGGTTACATTGGTTGGTGATCATTTTGGTGGCGCTTCAATTTCTCCTGCAAGGAGCGATGAGGGAGGCCATGGCTTCAATCGAGCGTCAGGAGACCCTTGGCTTCGTTGAATTTCTTGTGACGACAATTCACACATGGTCGGGAATTGGCATCGCCGCTGTGATGCTGTGGCGTTGGCAGTTACGGCGTCGTTTCGTTCCCGTCGGCGCTGGAAAGTTGAATCCTGGGCTGACAAAATTTGTACGTTTTTATCATTTAGGTCTATACGTTGTGCTTGTATTAATGGCCGCAACGGGTGCTCTACACTATTTCATGGGTGTGTCTGCGGCGGAAAAGTGGCATGAATGGGGTAAGTGGTTACTGTTAGTTCTTATTGGTGTGCACATTGCTGGAGCTTTGCTGCATATTAAGGATGGCAGCAAGGTTTTTCAGCGCATGATGCGACCAAGGGGTTTGCGCTGATACAATAGCGGGGATTCTCGGCTTGAAATTGCGGCCGATTGACAGATTTTGTTTTGAGCAGACGCTGAGGCGTCAACGGAGAGAAGTCTTATGAGTGGTGCCACCGATAGCGGCATGGTGAAGACAATGGGTTGGGTAATGGGCATTATTGCCGTATTTGCCATCATTATCGGCATCTTTGCCAACATGCTGGCCGGCGATTCGGGAGCTGGTGACCCAGCTGTCATGCGCAACGCGCTAATGCAAAGAATTCAACCAGTTGCCAGTGTGCGAACGGTTGCTGAAGAGTCTGCTGGAGGCACTGCAGTTGCAGCTGTTGCCAGTGCGCCTAAAACGGGTGCAGAGTTGGTCAATGGTGCTTGTGCCGCATGTCACGCTGCAGGTGTTGCCGGTGCTCCAAAATTGGATGATGACGCCGCATGGGCATCTCGCCGCGAACTTGGCCTCGAAGCGTTGGTCGCCAGTGTTATCAACGGAAAAGGCTCCATGCCTGCCCGTGGAGGCAGCACGTACTCCGACGACGAAATCACGGAGGCTGTGAAGCACATGGCTATGTTTGAGTCGGCCAGCGATGATCAGTCTTCAGCTGCTGAGCCTGCGGCTCAGGAAGACACAGCGAGCGCTGAAGCAGCAGAAGAAAGTGCTCCAGCCGAAGACACCGCAGTTGCTGCAGTGGCTGAGAGTGCCTCTGATGTGGCTGGCAGTCTAATGGGTGCAGTCATGGGACAAGTGCCTGACAACCTTACAGATTCCATCAAAACCACTGTCGATGGTGTCTGTGCAGGCTGCCACATCGCAGGTGTCGCAAACGCACCTAAATTTGGTGACGTAGCTGCCTGGCAACCTCGCATCGACAAAGGTATGGATGCTTTGGTCTCCTCAGTGGCAAATGGCCTGAACGTCATGCCCCCACGCGGTGGTTCAACACTCACTGATGATGAACTACCGATTGCTATTCAGTACATGCTGAGCAAGTAGTTTTAATCGTGATCTAATCTCGATGCAGCGCCCGGTCCGTTGAGATCGGTGTCGGATAATGCCGCACTATCCAAAACGAGCTTGCGATAAAGCTCAGGATCGTGGCGCTTTGCATCAACAATGACGCCTTCTGGCTCATTAAACTCAGGTCAGTGGCTACCACCACAATCAGCAGAGAAAACTCGCTGATCTGACCCAAACGAGCTCCTGTCTCGCGCGCCATCTTTGTTTTTTCCTTTTCGCGTTGCAGTAAAACCCTGAATATCCAGGGCTTTATCAGTAATGCCATCAGCGCCAGCAACAAGGCCGGAACCAGGACCTGTGGCAATGCCCCGATATTGAATCCAGCTCCGAGGGCGAAAAAGAACAGCACGAGAAAAAAGTCCCTCAGCGGTTTAAGGCTCTCTGCGATAAATCGTGCAATTGGACTGGTCGCCAGCGTGACGCCTGCGACGAATGCGCCGATTTCGTGGGAAAGCCCGATGAGTGTCGCAAGTTCCGACATGCCCAGACACCAGCCAATGGCCAGAAGGAAAAGATATTCCGGGATTTGATCAAACCTTCTGAAAAGCGCCGTTAAAACCTTGGTAGAAAACCACCAGGCCGCAGCGACCAGCATGGGCAGTCCGAAAAGGATAATCAGTGACTCTGAAAGTAAGTTCTCCTGATTACCCAAGCTCTCCAGTCCCAGCAAAACCGCAATAGCCAGCATGTCCTGCAGCAGCAAAATACTGACAATCAATTCCCCCATGCGCTGATGGTGTAGGGCGCTGGTAGGAAGGAGCTTAAGTGCGATGATGGTGCTGGAAAACATCATTCCAGCAGCAATAAGTAAGCTGTCGGACAGGCTGAAACCGAACAGAAGTCCTACAAGCAGCCCCAGAAGTGCAAAAGCAAAAGAGCTGGCGGCCGTGACCAGTATGGCTTCGCGGAAGAGTTTCTTTAAATCTCCGGGTTCAAGGTTGAGTCCGAGTAAAAAGAGTAAGAACAGAATACCGATATTGGCAATGTCGCCGATAAGCTCCGGGTTAGATACTAGGTCGAATGCCCATGGGCCCATCAGAGCACCCAGCAAAATGTAGGCAATCAGAAGGGCCTGACGGGCGTACAGTGCGATGGTGGCAACAACCGCCGCACCGGAAAAAACAAGAAATAGAGAGTAGATCATCGTGATTTTGTTTACGAAGCAGGGTTGCCTTGAATTCAGTAGGCACCATTAGTTCTAATACTCGCTAGCATAACCGCACCGTCGAGCGTTTAGCGACCCTCGGTTTTTCTGGGTGAACATAGAGATTTTTCCAGCTGAGCGTTTGCTTTTGGCAATCGGCACTGTATTCTTGCGAGTCGTATCGCCAGCGTTTTTGAACACAGATTTCGCAATGTCCCAATTAATAGAATTCATCGGTAACCACACTCTGCTTTTCATCGCGTTTTCCATGACGCTGGGTATGCTTGTGTACACCGAATACATGCGTATTTCGTCAGCCAATACGGCCTTGTCTCCCTATGACGCCACGCAAAAAATGAATGAGGGAACCGCGGTCTTTCTCGATGTCCGGGATGACTCGGAATACAAAGGCGGCCATTTATTGAATTCTCGAAGCATGCCGGTGTCGAAGTTCGCCGAGCGAATGCACGAAATTGAGAAATTCAAAGATCAGGAAGTTGTCGTCTACTGCGACAACGGTATGAGGTCCAGTCGTGCAATCGCTAAGCTTAGAAAGGCAGGCTTTTCTCAGTTGTTTTCGTTGGCCGGTGGCTTAACGGCTTGGGAAAAAGCTAATTTGCCCACAGTAAGTAAGTAGAAGGGCTGTATCACTGTGCGTCCTTGCCATTCAGGCGGCGTGGTGATTGCTTTTCATCGATTTGACGATAATTATCGTCTTAATAGATTGAGGACACGATTATGAGCGAAGATGACCAGGCAACTGCCTCTGGCATAGTTATGTACGAGTCGGATTGGTGTGGATTTTGCCGCGCTGCTAGAAGATTGCTCGCTGCAAAAGGCTGGACTTACGAAAGCCGCAATGTGGATGATAACGCTCCTCTGAGAGCCGAAATGGAGAAGATCAGTGGCCGTACATCGGTCCCGCAAATCTACTTCGGTGACAGACACATTGGCGGATTCGATGACATCTCTGCCTTGGAACAAAGCGGTGAGCTTGATGAGGCCTACGCGGCTATTTAGTCACAGCAAATGTTTACGGAGCCTTTATGGCTAGAAAGAAAAAGAACGCCAAGAAAGACCCGAAGAAAGTTGAAGAAAGTAATTCGAACACTGAGAATACGAAGGAAATGACAGAAAACGAATCGGCAACAGATGCTCAACCTGCCGCCGCGGCAGCTGATACACCGGAGCAGTTGTTTAAAATTCTGCGCGTCTACATCAAGGACGTGTCCTTCGAATCTCCTCAGGCACCTAAGGTATTTACTCAGGGTGCTCAATGGCAGCCTAGTGTTTCTTTACATTTGAATACTGAAAGCACAGTGTTGGAAAACGACAACTACGAGGTCGAATTGACGGTCACTGCGACGGTTAAACTCGGAGAAGAAGTTGCCTACCTGATAGAGATTAAGCAGGCTGGACTGTTCATGATCAAAGGGTTCGAAACGGAGCGCTTAGGTCCAATGCTCGGCAGTTTCTGCCCGAATATCCTGTTCCCATTTGCACGAGAAGAAATCGCAGCTCTGGTTCAGAAAGGCGGATTCCCACAGATGCTTCTCGATCCTGTGAACTTCGATGCGCTTTATGCCCAGCACCTAGCTCAGGCTAAGCAAAACGCGCCGGCCCCTGAAACAGCTCAATAAATAAGTTCGCTGTTCGGACCATCGGTCCGACAACTGCAAATCAGTATCGCAAAGGCGGTCTCTACGAAGGTAGGGGTCGCCTTTTTTATGTTCCAGTTTATGTTTGCGTTTGAGCGTTTGAGCGTTTGAGCGTTTGAGCGTTTGAGCGTTTGAGCGTTTGAGTTTTTATTTGACCGGCTGACGTTTTCCTTTCCGTCTAATTCAGATCAGGGAAACCCAACTGTCTCAGTGCTTCGTAGGACAGCACTGCCGCTGAATTGGATAAATTCAAACTACGGCTGCCCTCAATCATCGGAATCCGGATATTTTGGTGCATTCTTTTGTCATGAAGCACTGCGTCGGGTAATCCCCGCGTCTCAGGTCCGAAAATCAACACATCACCTGCCTGATAGTCGGGCTGTACGTAAGGCACTGACCCTTTGGTTGTCACGGCAAAAAGCCGCTGCGAGGCATGGCTATTCTCTTCGGTTAGATGTGCAAGGCAGGCTTCAAAATCAGGATGCACTTGAACAGAGGCGGTTTCGTGGTAGTCCAAACCCGCGCGGCGTAAGGCTTTTGTATCCATCGAGAAGCCTAATGGCTCAACAAGATGCAATCCCAATCCGGTGTTTGCACACAGTCTGATGAGGTTGCCGGTATTAGGCGGTATTTCCGGCTCGAAGAGGACGATTCGGATGATAGGGGATGATTTAGACACGTTTTGGGTGGCGATTTATTAGGTAAAACATCTGTTTAGGGTACTTTTAGCAGGAAGTTCTGTCTCGAAGTGGTTGTTTATTAGAGAACTTTTTCTCATTACGAGCTTGCCGCATTGTCACTTCCGCACTATGGTTGTTATGGGGCTGGTCAGGGAATGGCACCCTCGTTGCTGATATAACAGCAATGGGATGGCCTTCTTCGCTGAACGACAAGTGTTTGGAATGAGCAACTACGATTCTAGTGTAGAGACAGGAAGGCGGCAGTATTACTCGTCGTCTCAAGGTCCGTTTCACAATGCCAACAACATTTTTATGTTCTATGGCGGCGGTGATCGAGGCCATATTGTCGAATCCATTATTCGATCGTTGCGCGCGGACGAACAATTAATCCAAGTCCATGGTGAACATGGCAGTGGCAAGACGATGTTGTCGCTCGTTCTGAGTGATCGTATGAAGAATCGCTACAACACGATTCGCTACGATGTTCCTGATATTTCTGAATCATTATTGCTGCGGCACTTGTTGATTGAGCTCTGTCCGCAAAAAGCCGATTTGATAACAGCTGAACAAGCGCAATCGGGTGTGGAAGCGGAAGCTGCCAGCTCTGCCTTGATTGCCCTTATCAATCAGCTTTGCGATACGTCCGGTGATCGCGTTCGCAAACCGTACGTCCTGTTTATTGATTCCAGAGCTTCAGTAGATGCCCGGACTTTTCGCATACTTGAGCAGTTGACTGCCATCAGTGTGGCAGGAAACCCAATCTTTCATTGTGTTGTATTCAGCCTGGCTGATAAGGAAGAGGTGCTCAGTGCAAAGTTTCACCAGGATT
>CAZCKD010000099.1:0-12133 GCA_964498925.1 uncultured Granulosicoccaceae bacterium | reverse complement strand
GTGGTCGGTAAGTTTGATGTGGTGTTATTTCGGGATGAAGTTGAAGCCATTGATAAGCTTCGTGCCAGTGAGATATCGACTCCCCGGTGAGTTCGGTCAAAGCGTTCGCGACGTATTGATTGCTACCTGTCCAACGCATTGCCAAAACCAATGTTGGGATCAGACTTTTGTCACCTGTGGCTGTTAACTTCTCAATGACCGCAATCTTTTCTTCTCCCTGTGCCGAAAACACTTGAAGGCTCAGTGTTCCTATCTCTTCATCAGATAGCGCACTGCTCTGTGGGATGTAGATCAGGATTGGCAATATCAGTAGCCAGCCAAGTAACGTAATGTTTGTCAGTCTCAAGATTATTTTTCCGAGTGCGATTGCAGCGGTTGTGGATTATTCAACAACATTGACAAGTGTTCCAACCAGAGGTTCTGTTACTGAAGCTACTGTACGTTCGCTAAGTTGTCTAAAAAGCAGTTCGAGTTTCGTTAGGATTAAAAAATTAGATTCTGCTCTACTAACGGATAGGGCTATAAATTACTCTGGTTATTTAGGCATTAATCGCCATCATCGATTAGTGTCTAGTAGTTCAGAACAAACACGGTAATAGTCCAAATAAACGACTTGAAGTTGTGTGTTAACGCCAACCGTTCCACACCACTTATTGCCACAAGTTACAGCTTGGATTAAGTTTCGAAATAGGTCTTATAGAAAACGGCCTAATTAATTAAACACTTTATATATAGTGTTTTTAGAGAATTACATAATTTTTATTTAATTGTCTGAAGTTTGTACGGGTTTTTACTTATGAGTAATTCTGGTATCACGATCGCTAAGCCCTATCGATATAACGAAGCAGCAAAAAGACTTGCTGATACGCGGAATGTTGGGAATGGGATAGATTCAAAAGACGAGGCTCCAAGCTTAACTAAGTCGGATGAAAAAATAAGTACTCAGGCACTCGATTCTAATTCCGTCGACACCTTTCAAAGTAACAGTGGCGATAATGCTGGTGGTTCGCTTCAAGAGCCTGCAAACACTGTCTTTGATCTGTCATATGCTACAGATACTGGATCAGTATTTTCAGAAATGGACCGAATGGCATCAACAAGAGTCGATAACTCGGCAGCCGTACTGGCTCCACCGTTAACGTACCCGCTAAGTGGTAATGCTCTTGAAAGCGAGCAAGCGGCATCGGTGATTGATTCAGCAAAGCCTAATGACAATAGATTTACGCCGTTTAAAAATATAAGCGATTTTCTCAGTAATCGATTCAATCCATCGACTATTGAAACCTCGACATTGTCAGTGGAGGAGAGCGAGCTAGTTGTTGAGCAGTTGAACGAGGCGAACGAAAACAATACGCTGACTGCTGAGCGACTGAAGGATTATTTTATTGGGGTTGCTACCCCGCCCCCTGATGTGCCAAATGTTATTAGTACCCCTGAACAACTTTCGGAATTTGAGTCCCGGTTACCTGGTTCGGCGGACGATAAGACTCGTCAGTTTTTTATGGCGGCAGCGGAGCACAACCTAACGCATGCGGAGCAACTGCTCGACCTGAGCAGCGAAGTCGAAATTAATACGGGACTAACAAACAAAGACTCACACACCCTCTGGGGTGTTTTGCCTTCCGGATTTGGCTTGTCTGGAACCGTTGCTCCAGATTCATTAACGCTCAGTCCAAGTTTTACTGCTTTATATGCTGCGGGGGGAGGTGCTCTTAGTAAGAATGGTGCAGGGACAACAGGCACTGGAACGATTCGTAGTCCGTTTGAAGAAAGCCCCGTTCTAAGGCAAGGTTCCATGGGTAATAAAGATGGCCTAGGAATGGGCGCTATGATTTTTGGAACAGCGACGGTGCCAGTGACAGTTGTAAAGGGTGGCACTGAGGTGGATATTTCACCATCTACATTTATCGGTTTGGGTGGTAGCTTCGGATTGAATGCAGGGAAGTTTGGCGCGGGAACATTCCTGCCTGCTATCGGGCTCTCTGCAGCTGTTGACACCGAATACGACTTTGTTGGTTGGCCGGAATTCAAGGGCGTGACACTGAGTGCCACACTTAATGATTCCATTTTATATTCACCTTTGGAGGTCGCTAGAACATTCAACACGATGCTCGATGACGCTGGGATAACTGAGCACGTGACCGATCTAGAGGAGGTTACTGAAATATTGACGCTGGTCTCTCAGTTACCTATGAGGCCCGATCAAGCGGTTAACGTCACGTTTAAAGGATGGACAGAGGAGCATCCCGACAGTTTTGATGCGACAATAAATCTGTATGAAGATGGAACGCAACCGTGGTTGTTTGCCGACACACCTGCAGGTTCTGTTTGGTTACAAACAAACAAAGAGTCTATTGAGGGAACATTGCAGAAAGCGCTTCAAAAAATCTTATTAGGTTCCGGTAGTTCTTTCTTTTTGCCTTATTCCAATTACAAATAAGGCTTTATGCAGATCGATACCGAGAGGGCTGTACAAGAATTTCCTGAATAGCCAATCAGTTTAGTTTGCTCAAACGGTGTAATACGCGATAATTGTTGGCCGGCCGAATTTGTCTTCAATAAAGACGAAGGGTGAACTGGTTGGCGATTTTGAGAGTGCGTGTTTGGAATGCATTTATTCTTTCGGAATATAAATAGTACAATGGTGGCAACACACATTTGTAGGCTTGGTAATCATGAATTTGGTTGTTCGTAGTACGGCAGTAGTGTTTACAGCTCTTGCGCTTGGCGCTTGTGGTTCTGACGGAGCGGTAGTTGGTCAGGAGCCACAAAGGGTTCAAGAAATAGAAGCTTTGGTAGGTGGCGACGTAACTATTAATGTTGTCTTCGACTACGATTCGGTGGGTCGGCTTGTTAGATCAACAGAGAGTCGCAACGGGGATATTTCAGAAATATCTGAATACGTAACGCGGTCTGACGGCCGTATACTTTCGCGGTCGGAAGATCGTGATGTCGATGGAACCTCCGATATTAGATTCGATTATGAGTATGAAGACGGCATTGGGTTGATTCAGATTAATGTTTTCGATATCGCTGAGGAAGTATTTACAAACGCTATCCGTTATACCTATGAAAATAATCTCATAGTAACTCGTGACTCTTTCGATATATCAGATGTTCAAGAAGGGGCCTTAATTGATTTTACGACTGCAGATTTGCTAACAATTCAGACGTATGAATATGACGGTGTGCAACTGCTAAATACTAATTTTCTAGACGGGGATGGCGAGCTAAGATCAGTAAGAAGCCATGCCTACAATCTCGATGGAACCCTGGCAACGACCACAACGACGTCAATCAATGGCGGGACAAACGGGTCTTCGTTTCATGTTTACGAGAATGGTCCTTGTTTTTCGCAGGGTACTATCTCGACTAACAGCTTCAATTGTGTCAGATAGGTTTTTCTGCCTCGTCAGGTCAGAGTTCCTATTTGATATCGGTGCGATTTCTTAATTAGGTCTCATGCAAAATCTCCATTGCCCCTTCTATAGAGCAATGGAGATTTTTTGTTTTATTGGTTGGAATTTGTAGTTTGGATCTCAGGCCTGGAACGGGCAGGGACGTCATGAAGGACGCCTCATATTTGTATCGCTCTCTCGATAGCCGAATCTAGGGAAATCCCCGACGTTTTCCAGAAGTGCAGTAAATCGATAAATATCCAATTCTCAACCAGCTTATCGCCATCGCGTCGATAGATATCGATGACTCGAAATTCGCCGGACTGAGTAGCTTCAGGCATTCCCATAAACCCGCCAACAGAGCGGGCTGTAAAGTTGGGCCATCCGAAAAAACCACCGTAGTTCCCTTCAGCTAAACGCGCGACATGATTGGTTTTAGATCGATCATCTAAGCCTGCCCTAAAGGGCGCTGAGTGTTGTTGTGCGTATCGAGCGATGGTGTAGGTTGCACCTATACCGGCTGGTCCCCACCAAATCATATCCTCTGCCCAGCTTTGACGAAGTTCGTCCTCAAGGCTGAGTTCACTTTGCCACTGTCCCAGCTCGCTGATCATTTTGTTAATGAGCCTTAACGTATCTTGACCGTCGTTTTCGTTTTGAGGGGCATAGAGGAGTCCGTCGTGCGTCATCGGGCCTGGCTGCACCATATGCATGGCCGTGGCCTGCGGAAACGGGTTCAATCCTGCCTGAATCATTAAGTGCGGGATATCGAAGTACATGCTCGATTGCTGAATCTTGCCGTTATCGACTCGATGAAATTCGCAATAGCGCAGAAAGACCATTTTGCCAGTGGGTAGTATATTCAGCCAGGGCTCATCAAACAGGCCCATTAGGTGGCCCATCGACACAACCCAGGTCCCTTCAAATCCGTCGATCTCGTTCAGGCCTGCGAAAAAGACGTCTTCTCGGCGTTGCAAATGTTTTATAGCCTGTCGCAGCGGTGACCAAAAGGTCTCAGCCACTTTATTCCTGCTTAACTCATTAAATGGATGGTAACCACGCCATACATATTGATCGCTGGTATGCGCCTCAAGTGCTGCAGCCAGATCGGCGTCTTCTCTATCCAAAGCCTGGTAGTAGCTTCTTACTATGCTTTTTTCTGCTTGAAAATCGATGGTTGTTGCTCCCCGGAATCAGACTTTTTGAGTGCTTTTGAATGTTCTTTTACCAGCGCTCAGATAAGGGCACCAGGAATAATTGCATACGAATGCAATTATTTCTTGCCAAACCGAGATGACTGAGAATACAATTTTGCATACGAATGCAAAAAATAACAACCGACGCTGTTCGGGGCTGGGAGCAAGGCGCTGCACGCGTTGGCAAGGCTTTGCGCTTTATCCGTCAGCTTGGTTGTCCATCATCGTAAAGTGCAGTGCCGCGAGGTACTGATAGAAGATTTCAAGGAGATCTATATGACTATATTCAAGAAAACTCTGCTCACAAGTGCGTTTGTTTTGGCTGGCATGGGCACAGCCTACGCCGGATGTGGAATCGAGGAAGGTTCTGTCAGTGTGCTTGGCAATGACTTCCCTGCGCTACATGCAGTTGTTTCTGCGGCAGAATCCTGCGCTGGAGACGGCGTTGAATTCACGAAGAACCACAACAAAGACTACAAAGAAGTCATGATTGCGGCGCTGACTGCCAGCCCGTCTGAATACAGCACCGTCATCGTTAACAATGGCGTGTTGGTGACGTTAATGAACGATGGCTTGGTTCGTTCGCTTGATGACTTGGTTGCAAAACATGGCAGCTCGCTGAAGAAAAATCAGCTGATTACTGTTGATGGCAAAGTCATGGCAATTGCTTTCATGGCTAATGCGCAGCATCTTTTCTATCGCAAAGATGTTCTCGATGCGGCTGGCGTAGATGTACCCACTTCGTACGAAGATGTACTGGCTGCTTCTAAAGCGATTAAAGATAAAGGTCTGATGGACTATCCATACGCTGGCACGTTTAAGTCTGGCTGGAACCTGGGTGAAGAATTCATCAACATGTACATGGGCACAGGCGGCAGTTTCTTTAAAGCAGGTTCAGCTGAACTCGATATCAATAATGAGCACGGTATAGCCACTTTGAACATGCTCAAGTCACTCAGCGAATACATGAACCCCGATTTCCTGACGTTCGATTCAAATGTCGTTCAAGCTGAATGGGAAGCAGGTAACACAGCGCTTTCAAATCTTTGGGGCTCGCGTGCTGCTGCTGTACTGGACGATGAAGGTTCAACAGCTGATGTCACATCGACAACTATGTTCGCTAGTGCACCTTCTTTAGGTGATGGTGAAACACCTGCTACTACGCTCTGGTGGGATGGATTTGCAATCGCTGCAAACGCTAGTGACGCCGATGCGGAAGCTTCATTCATTGCAATGATGAATGGCATCACAACCGATATGGCCAATGAAAATGCAGACGACGCGGTATGGTTGATTGATGGCTATACACCGGGTGCTGCGGCTGTTGGTGTTGCTGAATCTGCAGCGTCAGGTGCAGAGCCGTATCCAATGATCGCTTACATGGGATCTTTGCATGGTGCTGCTGGTGATGAAATCTCTGATTTCTTGCAGGGCAATGAAGATGCTGCGACAGCGTTAGCTGACATTGAAGCTGCCTATAACACTAAAGCTAAAGAAGCAGGCTTTCTGCAGTAACAGTTGATGAGGTTCGGGGTGCTTTTAGCACCCCGAGTTCCAACATTCCGTCTAGGTTGAGTTGACATGCCGCATAGGGCATTTTTCTGGTTTATCCTGCCATCGGCATTAGCAATGTTGCTGTTCATAGCACTTCCGATTGTGTCCGTAGTGATTCAATCGATGCATATCGAACACCCCAAGGTCATGGAAGAGGTGGAATCCTGCGGGCCTTTCAAATGCACCACTGAAATGCGGGTAAATGCCGAAGCCACGGCGGACCTTCGTGCACAAAAGCCGCTTGGGCAGTTTATCGGCTTCGATACGTACTTAAATCGTGGTCATTTGGCCGTTAACGAAGTTAAAAAGCAGTGGCACGAGCGCGACGGCATCGCATCTTTTGCGCGCAGTTTATATAACCTTCCTTTTTACAAAGCGCTTTCATTTACGTTGGTGTACACGTTTGTTGTCACCCCGCTTGTCATTATTCTCGGGTTTTGTATTGCTGTGGCGGTTAACGCTATCCCCAAAATGCTTCGTGGATCTGTGATATTTGTGTCTTTACTCCCGATGATCGTTACACCGCTTATCGGTTCCCTAGTTTTATTCTGGATGGTTGATGCCAACGGCATTATCGGTTCGGCTTTGCAACACCTGTTTGACGACCCCGGACTTTCTTTGAAGGCGTCGCCGGTCCTAACGTGGGTGATGTTGCTGGTCTATGGTGTTTGGCATTCTGCGCCTTTTGCCTTTGTTGTTTTTTATGCGGGCTTGCAAACTGTGCCGCAAGACACCCTCGAGTCAGCAATGATTGACGGCGCCAGTCGCTGGGAACGCATTCGCTACGTCATTCTTCCGCACTTAACGCCGCTGGTGACTTTTGTGGCCTTAATTCAGTTGATGGATAATTTCCGCGTCTTTGAGCCCATCGTTGGTTTTAGTGCATCGGCCAGTGCAACGTCTTTGTCCTGGATCATCTTCAATGATCTTCGCGGTCAACAACAATTATTCGGTTCAGCGGCTGCCACCTCTATGCTCACTATTGCCGGTGTTTGCATTTTGTTATTACCCGTTTTAATTCGTACCTGGCGACAATACAAGGTGGTGCACTAGTGGACTCGCAAGCGCACATCCGTAAAAGTTTTACACTACGCCTGTTATTGGGTGTTCTACTCGTCACTTGGGTGGTTCTTGCTGCATTTCCGTTTATATGGACGCTATGGGGATCCTTTAAAGTTGAAGGTGATTTTTTCTCCAAAGTTGACTGGACATACGCGCTCAGTGGAGAGCGTACTCAAGCTGAAACCGGCTCAACATTTACTGGTGATGGCTATCACGGTGCGTGGATTCAAGAAGATTTTTGGCGTGCCGTCATTAATACGCTTATCGTTACTTTTTTTGTTGTCCTTATTTCGTTAACGCTTGGCACTTTGGGCGGATATGCCTTGTCACGATCAGGCTTTCGATACACCTTCTGGATTTTAATAGCGGCTTTAGTGTTCAGGGCGATGCCTCACATAACGCTAGTGTCTGGCTATTTGCTACCGTTTTTTGAATGGAACGTCTGGGGGATACTTCCCACCACCATCATTGTATTGGTTGCGATTAATCAGCCCTTTACCCTTTGGATGTTGCATTCCTTTTTCTCGAATATTCCGAAAGATCTCGATGAGAGTGCATTGGTAGACGGTTGTACACGTTTTCAAGCGTTTCGTTATGTGATTATTCCTGTGATGTGGCCAGGAGTTATCACCACAGGCTTGTTCAGTTTTTTATTGGCTTACAACGACTTTGCCATTACGTCCATGTTGTTAAGTCAGGACAATCAAACGATGGTGCCGAAGATCGGAAGTTTTCTGGGAACCACGCAAGTGCAAGGTAACGTTATGTTTGCTGTGGCAGCCGTTGTCTCTGCAACTGCGCCGCTTTTCATTTTGGTTTTATTTTTCCAGCGACAGATAGTCAGTGGCCTAACGGCCGGTGCGGTGAAAGGTTAGAAAGTTATGGCTGCTATTAGACTAGAAAATATATCCAAGCGTTGGGGCGATTTTGTCGGGGTTGACTCATTTAATCTCGATATTGCAGATAAAGAGTTTCTTGTTTTGTTGGGGCCTTCTGGCTGCGGCAAAACAACGACCATGCGTATGGTTGCAGGGTTAGAGCAAGCCACTGAAGGTAATATTTATATCGGTGATCGATTAGTTAATAAGTTAGAACCTAAAGATCGCGATGTTGCCATGGTGTTTCAAAGTTATGGTTTGTATCCCAATATGACGGTTTACGAGAACATCCGTTTTCCCCTTAAAGTTCGAAAGGTCGATGCATCAACACATGATGAGCGTGTAAAGCGCGCAAGCGATATGGTTGAACTCAATGATTTTTTACATCGTAAGCCAGCCGAGCTTTCTGGAGGGCAAAGGCAACGTGTTGCATTGGCTCGTGCCATCGTTCGGGAGCCCACTGTATTTTTAATGGATGAGCCTCTATCCAATCTGGATGCAAAGCTTCGCGTGTCTACACGTGCTCAGATAAAGAACCTGCAACACACACTAAGCACAACCACCATATACGTCACCCACGATCAAGTTGAAGCAATGACCTTGGCTGATCGCGTTGTTGTGATGAATCAGGGTGTTATCCAGCAAGTAGATACGCCGACAGGTATTTATGAGAACCCGGTGAATACGTTTGTTGCTAGTTTTATTGGTTCACCTGCTATGAATTTACTTGAAGGTGAATTGCGAGATGGTGTATTTCAAGGTGAAAACATCACCATAACCCATCTTAGTAGAGACGTTAATGGGCCAGTTACGTTAGGCTTTCGCGCAGAAGATGCCGGCATAGTCAGTGAAGGTGGGCAAGCTTCTGCACCTGCCTATTCCATGGAGCTACTCGGTGAGGCCACCATGGTCACCATGCGAGTTGGAGGCACATTGGTGTCAATCAAAGCTTCTAAAGATTATCGAACGAATATTGGGGATACGGTACATGCATCGATTGATGCATCAATATGTCATTTGTTCGATTCTCAAACAGGTCAGCGTTTATAACGATGCGTTTGTGCGCGCACTTGCTGCTGCTTGCACCGTTGCGTTCGCTATTGCTTCGCGTCCGCGGACGCGTCCGCGCACGCGTTCATACACCTGTCCGTGCGTTCGATTGCACATGTGGTTGTACATGCATCTTGAAGAATTAGTGGAGCTTAAAAAAGTATGAAAGGCTCAAGACCAGAACAGGGCGTATTAACGCGGGACACGGATATGTCCAAAACCGCTGATACGCGTGCTGTTATTGAAGGCATGGTGGATGGCTTAAACGATCATCGTATTGACGATATCGGACAGTTTTTCGCCGAAGGTTTTCGTTGGATGGGTAATCAAGGATCGGGTACAAAACTGGGACTACAAGCGTTTCAGGATAATTGGCAAAGACCCTTTCAGGCTGCATTCTCAGACAAAGTCTGTATTGATGAGGCGCGTATTTACATGGGTGAGTGGGCAGCGGCATTTGGAAGGCAGGAAGCTACTCACTCTGGCACGTTTATGGGGGTTGAGCCAACAGGTAAGCGCATCGAAATTCGCTATATGGATTTTTGGCAGGTGATAGAAGGCAAGATCACAAATAACTGGGTAAACGTTGATTTTGCCCATGTGTTGGCTCAACTCGGACACGATGTGTTTAACGGGCATGGTTGGGAAGCTTACGACAGGGGTGACTTGATAGCGCCCCGACCTTCAAACTCTTAAAGTAAAGACAATGATTGAGTATTTAAAAACCGGTATCTCAGAGGCTGACAAAGCGACTAACGATTCTCAAGCTAGAGCCGTGGTTGAAAGCACGTTAGCAGAAATCGAAAAGCACGGAGATAAAGCGGTTAGATCGTTATCAGAAAAATTTGATAACTATTCACCGGAGTCCTTCAAGCTTAGCGAGCAGGAAATAGAAGACCTTATTGCTCAATTAACACCCGGAGAACTTAGCGATCTGAAATTTGCGCAAAAGCAAGTGCGTGACTTTGCTCAGGCGCAAAGAGATTCCATGCTCGACATTGAAGTTGAAACGTTGCCAGGCGTCATACTCGGTCATAAAAATATCCCTGTGCAATCTGTGGGCTGTTATGTGCCCGGTGGTAAGTTTCCAATGGTTGCCAGTGCGCATATGTCTATTGCAACGGCGAGCGTCGCTAAAGTGCCTCGTATCATCGGTTGCACACCGCCTTTTCAAGGCAAGCCAAATCCCGGTGTTATAGCGGCCATGCATTTAGGCGGTGCACACGAGATATACGTCATGGGTGGCATTCAAGCGGTGGGTGCAATGGCTATTGGTACGGAAACAATCGATCCAGTGCATATGCTGGTCGGCCCTGGGAACGCCTACGTTGCTGAGGCAAAACGGCAATTATATGGACGTGTGGGAATTGACCTATTTGCCGGACCTACAGAAACGTTGCTGGTAGTGGACGAAACCGTTGATGCTGAGTTATGTGCAACTGATTTACTGGGTCAGGCTGAGCACGGTTATAACTCACCGGCAGTGCTGCTGACGAATAGTCGTCAACTAGCCACAGAAACGATGAAAGAAATTGAGCGCTTACTGACTATTTTGCCTACCGCAGATACCGCCAGCATCAGTTGGCGCGACTACGGTGAAGTGATTCTGTGTGATACCTACGATGAAATGTTAGCGGTTGCAGATGACATTGCCAGTGAACATGTCCAGGTTATGACGGATCGTGATGATTGGTTTCTGGACAACATGACGTGTTACGGAGCGCTGTTTCTAGGTGCTCGTACAAACGTTGCTAACGGCGATAAAATTATCGGTACTAATCACACCTTGCCGACGAAAAAAGCCGGTCGATATACGGGTGGTTTGTGGGTAGGTAAGTTTCTTAAAACGCACAGCTATCAAAAAATTCTTACTGATGAAGCAGCCACACTTGTTGGAGAGTATGGCTCAAGGCTTTGCATGTTGGAGGGCTTTGTCGGGCACGCTGAACAGTGTAACGTTCGTGTGCGTCGATATGGCGGTATCAACGTACCTTATGGTGAAGGTGCTCCCTATTCAAACACCGTTAGTAAAAACGACAGTGAGTAAGCATGTCTGTAGATAAGCATGTTGAGAATAGGCGTCGCATAAGTCCGTTGCGCGCGGCTATGTACGATTTCTCAGCAGAGGGTGTTCGCTCGCAACTGCAGAAGCTGAGTACGCCTGACTCGGTATTTCGACTGGGATATCCCTTTAGCGATATGAGAGGGGCTGATACGTTTTATGAGCAAGCCTACGCCCCTCTATTGGAAGCATGGCCTGATCTGGAAAGGCGTGACATGATTGTTGTATCGGGTCGCGATACGCTTGGGCATGATTGGGTTGGCTGTTGCGGACATTACATGGGCACGTTCCAAGCGCCTTGGTTAGACATACCGGCAACAGGACAGTTGGTTCAAATGCGTTTCCATGAGTTCTATCGCATGGTGGATGGTCTGGTTGTCGAAACGCAAATGCTTTGGGATATCCCTGAAGTCATGCAGCAAGCCAATGCCTGGCCGATGACTCCTGCGTTAGGTAAGGACGGCCCGGTATCTTCACCCGCGGACGGCCGCGGAATCAATGATGGCGCTATCGATGAAAAGTTGAGTCTGGATACGCAAAATCTCATCATCAATATGATTAACAACATGATCAGGCATCCGGCTGAAGGCGGGCCTGAACTCATGCAGTTAGAAAAATTCTGGCACCCGAAAATGAATTGGTATGGTCCAGCGGGTATTGGCAGCATGCGAGGCATCAACGGTTTTCGCATCGCTCATCAAATACCTTTTTTAAATGCGATGCCTGATCGTGGTCAGGATGCAGAAGGTACTGCACATCATTTCTTTGCAGAAAATCAATATGCGGCCGTAACAGGCTGGCCCAACATGAGTCAGACATTAAGTCATGACGGTTGGTTGGGCATCGCACCGACAGGTAAACGTATCAAGTTAAAAAGTCTGGATTTCTGGCGTGTAGAAAACGGATTTATTCGTGAAAACTGGGTGTTAGTAG
>CAZCKD010000098.1:0-12390 GCA_964498925.1 uncultured Granulosicoccaceae bacterium | reverse complement strand
TTGTTGGCGAACCACCGTTCAGGGTGGAGAAGCAGCTTGGTGGCATTGGTGTCATAACCGGTCTTGCCTGGACATCAATGGGTGGCGCTACTCTACCTATTGAGGCCACCCAGGTTCATGCTCGAGAGAGAGGCTTACAACTCACCGGACAACTGGGTAAGGTCATGAGCGAGTCTGCTCAAATTGCCCACAGTTTTGTCACGACCAATAGTGAGCGATACGGCGTAAAAGACGATTGGTTCATGACTCATAGCCTGCATCTTCATGTTCCGGAAGGTGCAACACCCAAAGATGGTCCCAGTGCTGGTATCAGCATGACCAGTGCGTTGTTGTCCTTAGCTTTACAAAAGCCGGTTAAGAAATCATTCGCTATGACCGGGGAAATCACTCTTACCGGCGAGGTGTTGCCAGTGGGTGGAATCAGAGAGAAACTCATTGCGGCAAGGCGCATCGGCGTTAAAGAAATCATACTGCCCGAAGGAAACGTACGCGATGTCTCAGAGCTTCCTAAACATATCGTAGAAGGATTAAAAATCCATCACGCTGGACATTACGATGAGGTGTTCACGCTATTATTTAAGGGTAAACGTTAGATCTCTGAATCACTGGTGGTTAACTTACTATCGTCCGCCGGATGGTCGGTACGCCCAGGATAAACGGGCGACGATATCCGGCGTTGTATCAATAGAAGCATCTTCACTGATACTGAATTCAAAACTCTGATCCGCAGGTCCGATTATCCGGATGCCCGCCGATAGAGACAATGCCGGATTACCCAGTTCACGCAACTGGCTTTTAAAAAACGGCGTGTTCCAATCCAATTGCATCAAAAACCTGACGCGGCTATTGAATACGAATTGGCCACCAACGGATCCATACGCGACAATCGATTGCTGATTAGAAAATAGATCAGATTGCCCGACTAATAGCGTCCCGATAGTAAATCCTCCACGCAAACGCTTGCCATTGGAAAATACCGGCGATTGCCAATCAATGTACGCATCCAGAGCACCACTGCCGTGCAACTCGCTAGACGAGCCTGTAGGGAGTTTTATACCGATACGTGCGATAGATTCCAATGCCGTGGAATCTGCAGTAGCAAAGCAACCTTGAAAACGTTGTAGCGATAATTGAATGTCTCCAATACCGCTTTGTGCCCGCTCCAGATTGAATACATCGCCGTTATCGTCGGTATAACGATAGCTAAGGGCATCAAAAGGCGCTTCGCTTCTCTGGGCATCAGGTAAACCGAAAACGCGATGCCAGTCGTCTATGGCGCTATCGAAAGTACCGCCGCTATGCTGAATGAATGGCACCACAGCCTCCAGCTGCACGCATGATCCAAAACGCTGCTTGTGATGCAATGTCAGCAATGAGGTTTCGCCGTCGAGCAAAAGGGACTCGTCCGAGGCATTGCCACCCATGAATTGATTGGAGTGCTCAAGCGAGACCAGCAGTTCATGACTTTGTACTGGCCGTGACGCGACCACCGGCAGACCAAACAGGCCTGTAATCGGATGATTTGCACGGACCTGCATCAGTGCTGTTTCGTCACTTTGCTCCGCATAAAGAAACGACGAAACCAGCGATGCAAGCAGTCCGAAGACGCTCGAGTACCTCTTGGAGCTCATTTTTTAATCCAAACGTCAGGCCTAAACACTACCCGCTATAAAAAGCGAATCGCTCAAACTTCGCGACCCATTTCTCGACGAACTCGTTCCACGCTTCTTTTTGCATTGCTCGATGCCGGGCTGATCTGGAGCACCTTCTCAAACGCCTCAAGGGCCGCCGGGAAATTCTGCCCACGAAGAAAAATAAGCCCCAGGCCTGAGATGGCACCAAAATGATTAGGCTCTAATTTTACAGTTTCGCGGATGTCGGCTACTGAATCAGCGTCTTGTCCCAAAAGGAAATGAATGGTCGCCCGCTTATTCCAGGCTTCCGCAAAACCGGGCGCACTATCAATCAATTGATTGCTCAAACTCAATGCAATATCGAGTCTACCCGCTGACATGGCCTTACTTACCTGTGAAAGTAAAGTGGCAGCGTTACGATCAGGCGCTTCCAACCAATGAGCCCAAATGCGGTGCTCAAGCTCCATTGACGCTTCGCTGCTGGTTACATTTTTAAGTTGAGTAAACAGTTCGGGAAGCGCTTCAGCGTATTGATCTGCCTGACTGTGAGTCGAGACTGAGCCCATCAAAGCGATGAGCAAAGGTATAGAAATTCGCCGTAATCGTGATAAGCGAAACGTCGACGTTACAAGGTTTGACGCTAGACGGAGATGCGAAATATTCATGCTTTTCCCTCGTATGATCACCAGATAAATAACAAACTGACTTTCTCTACTACGAGATCGTGACTACATTGGAGCACGATCAAAAATCACTCAATCACTCAATCACTCAATCACTCAATCACTCAATCACTCAATCACTCTTCCTTAATTGATACACGAACTCCAATAAAGTTTAAAAATCCTTTTTAGTTAACCAAAGGCTCTGACATATTGACCGAATGGGCTAACGCAGCAGCTTCTCGATAGCCGGGAATTTTTTCACCGCTATCGGTATAGATAAGAGGTGTGCCTCGAAGTCCTAGACGTTGAGCGATTGCAACATGCTCTTCTATTGGGTTTGCACACGATTTAGGTTCAATTCTGCCGCCTGCTTTTGCATTTGTCATCGCCGCCTGCGGGTCATCGGCACACCAAACGCTTTCCAGATCTTTATGCCCTTGGGAGCCTATTCCAGCTCTGGGGAAAAGCAGGTATCTAACTCTTACCCCTTCATCCAACAGCGTATCCAGTTCGGCGTGTAGTCGTCGACAATAACCGCAGCTGATGTCCGTAAATACTGTGATTGATCGATTGGATTCTTCCTCTGGCTCATAGATGAGCATGTTCTTTTCTTCGACCGCCTCGATTAAGCCCATGTGGATACCGCCTAATCTTTGATCTGTGATGTTCTGGCGATCTTCAAGTCTGATCAGACTGCCATCGATGAGATACTCCGCAGATTCATCAACATAGTAAATGCGTCCATCAGAAACCATCTCGTAAAGACCCGGCATTTGAGTCTCAACCAGACTGTTAATGTCGATGCCTGGAAGCCGCTTGTTCAAACGCTCACCAATTTCGTCAATCGTGGCCTGAGCGAGTGCGTTAGCACTAAACAATACTGTCAAAGTCAGTGCCGACAGTAAGCGAGAAATTCGCAGGAAAGTGATCATTAGCAATTTCTATCCGTAAATTAGCAATCGTTAGTAACGAAATAATGCCGTAAAGTTCAAAAAAAACAACCGAATAATACCCGCCAACCCATTAACCACGCGGATGATGGGTCAAATGCAGCGATTTGAGTCTTTCTCGTGCCACATGAGTATAGATCTGTGTGGTCGATAAGTTACTGTGACCTAGCAGAAGTTGAACCACCCTCAGGTCTGCGTTGTTGTTAACCAAATGCGTTGCGAAGGCATGTCTCAAAATATGAGGAGATAATTCAGTCTTGATACCTGCTGTAACGCCATGAGCTCGAATGCGGTACCAGAAGGTTTGGCGCGTCATAGCCTGTCCGCGGGTAGACAGAAACAATGCATCAGTACGCTTACGCATGAGCGCCGGTCGAGCATTCTTCAAATAGCGCTTAACCCACTCTATAGATAGCTCTCCGAGAGGAAGTAACCTCTCCTTATTACCCTTGCCCCACACCCGCAGAACACCTTGCTGAACTCTTACCTGATCAACGGTTAAGCCGATGAGTTCGCTTACGCGAAGACCACAACCGTACAACAACTCCAACATCGCACGATCACGCAGGCCGATATCACTAGCGACATCCGGAGCATTCAACAATCCATCTACTTCCCCTTCCGTCAAAACCTTCGGCAAAGGGCGACCTATTTTGGGTGACCGAACTTGGGCCGTAGGGTCGCTATCAATCAGATTTTCCCTGATGCACCATGCATAGAACCGGCGCAAAGCAGACAACAACCTGGCCGCACTACGTGCGCTACTCCCGTCCCTAACCTTACTCGCAAGACAATTCATAACATCAGTTCGAGTAACGCTCAGTAACTCGGAATCCGGATTCTCAAACGATTTTATAAAGGATCGTAAATCTCTGTTATACGCAGATATCGTATTTTCGCTCAAACCACGCTCGACCAGTTGGCTGTCGGCAAATCGCGATAACAAACGCAGATCCGAAGCAGCAAGCGTAGGCTCGCTTTCTTTAGATTCGTTTCGCCTCGCGGGAGACGCGGTGGCAGACTTAGCGTTAGCATATGGCTTACCCATGGTTGAAGGATACACATGAACTTGCCACCGCGCCTCGATTGCGATGAAGATCCGACAGCGATCTCGATAGAGGAAGCGCTTTTGCGCATCCAAAATAAATTGACCGCCAAGGACAGTGTCGAGACCGTTTTCTCTGGAAATGCGTTAGGACGCGTCCTTGCGACAGACGTTCGCTCGCCCATGTCCGTACCACCGTTTCGTGCCTCAGCTATGGATGGCTATGCGCTCAGGGTGAACGAAGCAACTCATTCACTTCGTATCGACTCGAAATCCTTAGCCGGACATCCAGGTGTAGACAAGCTTCCTGTAAACGCATGCCAACAAATCACTACCGGTGCACGAGTTCCTGATGACGCCGATGCAGTTGTACAACTAGAGAATGTTTCCAGAGACGGCGACACAATAACCATAAACAAGATGCCGCAAAGCGGGCTTAACATTCGATTGCCCGGGTCCGATAGCCCGTCGGGTGCAACACTGATGGCGTCTGGCACTCTGATTGGCGCAACGCAGCAGGCACTGCTCGCAGCACACGGTATTAACGAGATTCAGATACGTAAACCCTTAAAGGTTGCGTTGTTTTCAACGGGTGATGAATTGGTATCACCTCCTGATAATTTATCTAACGGACAAATCTACGATGCAAATCGTCCACTTTTGTATTCCCTACTGACAAGTGCCGCAGTAACAGTCATCGATCTTGGTATTCGTAGGGATTCAAAAAAAGATATCGATCAGGCTCTCTTGGAAGCTGAGGACGCCGACTTAATCGTATCCAGTGGTGGTGTCTCAGTTGGGGAAGCTGATTATGTCAGGCATGCGCTTGAGCAGCGTGGAAGCGTGGATCTATGGAAGATCGCAATGAAACCGGGACGACCCCTTACATTTGGTCTTAGTTCGGTTGGACAACCGTACTTCGGTCTTCCGGGTAACCCGGTATCGGCGGCACTGACGGCATTGTTGTTCGTCAAGCCTGCAGTACGTTACCTCTTGGGCTTAGAAATGATTGAATCACCGGCTTTGGCTCTACCCGTGTCTGATCCGTTGAAGAAGCTACCTGGGAGAGTGGAATTTCAGCGTGCGATCATGACGAAACAACATGATGGCCAATGGCAGGTGGGTACAACCGGTCTTCAAGACTCACACGTACTCACATCACTCCATAACGCCAACTGCCTCATAAGACTACCGAGTGATTCCGCGGGAGCCGAAATAGGCGAAATTGTTCATGTCATTCCATTCACGCATTTTCTGGACAACATATTGTGACGATGACGCCAGCCGAAGCTTGCTGGTTCTGCACAACACCAATATCGATGGCTTCGACAACGTAGAATTCCGCGAACACTTCGCGTGATTTTCAGGAAAACAGAATGAACAAAGGGCAGCACGAGGCTGCCCTTCTTGACCGTTAAGCCAATGTTCTCGCACCCAACAAGCCTATCAGGCCTGCTGGATGCCGAGAATTTAGAAATAATCAGCAGAGACTGATTACTTCTTCTTAGCGCGAGCCTTCTTCTTACTGGCGCGCTTCTTACCGCTAGCTTTCTTCTTAGAAGCCTTCTTCTTGCCGGCAGCCTTCTTTTTGGAAGCCTTCTTCTTACCGCGAGCTTTCTTCTTGCTCGCAGCTTTCTTTTTAGAAGCCTTCTTCTTGCCAGCAGCCTTCTTCTTGCCGCGAGCTTTCTTCTTACTTGCTGCTTTTTTCTTGGATGCTTTCTTCTTTCCGGCCGCCTTTTTCTTGGAGACCTTCTTTTTACTAGCGGCTTTTTTCTTAGACGCTTTCTTCTTGCTGGCTACCTTTTTCTTGGAAACCTTCTTTTTGCTGGCCGCTTTCTTCTTGCTAGCTGCCTTTTTCTTAGTAGCGCGCTTTTTACCGCGAGCCTTCTTTTTTGCCGCTTTGGCAGGTTTTGCCGCTGCTGGTTTACTGATACGAGCCATATTAACTCCTGAGTTAAAAATCAAAAAACAGGAGCCATGACACCAGACTCCCACACAGTCGAAAGGACTGTTACCAACTACTCGATAACGTTCGCAACTGTTTGGATAATGTTTTAACCAACCATTTACTACTTGCTACCGGACCAATGAACCGATAGAAGAACTAATCTATCGAGTCAAAATTCGTGTTGCAAATTGCTAACAACTTGCTATCAACATGCGCATTGTCCACATAGTGCATATACATTTCAACTGCAACTTACAAATCAATTAAAAAAAAATTTAAAAAAACTATAGCTAATGCTACGAAAATTACTTGTAAAACTTACAATCCCACTTGTCGCACGTGTCATGCCGTTTTTAGTTTTTCCTACGTATACAGTGTAATTACGCTAATAAACATCTTATGAAACACACTTCTAACGCTCTACTTTTCTTATTACGACGCCTCGCAGCGTTTCTTTACGATTGTTTGTTGTTAATAGCAATTTTTTTCATCATCGCAACGCTTGCGATAGCACTTAACGATGGTCAAGCAGTACAACATCCACTTTTCTATGTTGCATTGTTGCTTGTAGCGTTCCTGTTTTTCGATTGGTTTTGGCGACATGGCGGGCAGACTCTAGGAATGCGAGCATGGCGAATAAAACTTGTCGCAACTAACGATGAAAAAGTAACGTTCAAACAGAGTGCAATCAGGTTCACTATCGCTCTTGCACTGTTCGGATTTACTTACGCCACAGTATTCTTTTCACCCACTCGCCAAGCCATGCACGACAAACTTAGCAAAACCAATATTGTTATACATAACAAATAGTTAGGTGATATTTTCCTTAATATTTTCTGTATTCAACCGGCGCATGTAACGTTACGTTGTACGTCTAATTCCAACGATAGCAACGCCCAAAAAACACAATAGCGGAAGCAACGCACTGAATGCGGGCGATAACCCATTCGCCAAGGCTAGTTGAGTAAGCACTTTGTTCAACAGCACATAGATTATGCCAAGCATGATGCCCACAAATATCTTCTGACCTGCCCCACCTGATCGTTGTGAAGCGAATACAAAAGGTAAAGAAAGCATCAACATCACTAAGGTTGATAGTGGACTTGCGATTTTTACCCAAAATGCCAACTCGATACGCCGACTATCAAGCTGATTGTTCTTTAGGTACTGGATCTGATCGTAAAGATGGATCGCCGATAAGCTCTCAGGTGATACAGAAATACTCTTTAATACATCAGCACTCACAAGGTCTGGAATTGGACTCTGAGTGTTTGATTCCTGCGAAGTGACATTATTTCGACGGACAAACTCCTTCCAAAGTAGCTCTGGAACATCCGTAGTCGTTGCTTTTGTATCGTTTAGCTCAGTGAGCTCCATATCTTCAAGCAACCAATCATCGTTTTCAGGTGTTGCTCTCGCTGCTCTCATTGCTAATAAGAGTTCATTGTTACGAAATTCATGGACGGTCACATCCAACAAAGTGAAATCGGGCATTACTGTTCCGATATTCACGAAGCGATCTGCTGATTTTAACCAAAGCCCTCTGGATCCTTTAACTGACAAGCGTTTTTCTAATGCTGTAAGACGCAGTTCTTCAGCAATTTGCTCAGCCTTAGGCATAATCGTTTCGCCCACCAATGCGATTAACAACATCAATCCGACGCCTGTGATCACAACCGCGCGAATGATCCTTCCGCCCGATATTCCGGCAGCGCGCATGACCGTTAACTCGCTATTAGACGCCAATGCCCCCAAACCCAACAAACTGCCCAACAAAACGGCTGGGGCGAAGAGTAAATAGGCTTTACCCGGAATGGTCAGGAAGATGTATTGCGCAGCATCGATGACACGATAGTTGCCTTTACCGACATCATCCAGTTCACCGATAAAGCCGAAGATGCTGGCCAGTGCTACCAATGTCATGAGCACAAGCAGGCTAGTGACGAGAATAGAACGCCCAATATATCGATCAAGAGTTCCAAACATCAGACTGCCCCACCGGCATGTGAGGTTGTTGCCGGCAGCTTACCGCCAAATAACCAAGGCCAACCGACGCGACGCGCTAGCAGATAGACGATAAGGCCAATAACAACGATGTGCACGGGCCAAAGTCCGACCCATGATGGGATCGTTCCAGCTGAAATCCATTTGCGCATCAATACCAACAAGTTGGCATAAGGAATATAAATAAGAATCGCTATCGCAATTTTTCCGAAGCGGCCTTCTCTGGGTGACGTATAGCTCAATGGCACTGCTAGCAAAGCAAGGAGCAGTGCTGCCAAAGGTATCGATATTCGCCATTGAAGCTCAGCCTTATCGGCGATTTCGTTCGTGCCCCAAAGCTCTGATAAGCGTTTGCCCTTCAATATTAAACGAGGCTCACCCTTGTCCTGGCGAGGTCGCAAGATACCTTGTTGCTTAAATTCGGTAATGGTGTACTCCTCATCACCAGGCGTGCCTACGCTTGTTTGTCCATCTGTGAAGATCAAATATTCATCGCCGCTATCGGCATCCACCTGATAAGAGGCTATACGCGCAGAATCAACGGCGGGCGGGTTATCACCTTTCTGGCGATACATGAATACATTATTAAATTGTGTTCTTTCCGGATTGCTTTGATGGGTAAAAAAGACTGTATTGCCATCTGTCGATTCAATAAATTTGCCGGGTGTTACGAGGCTCAATGCAGATTGATCCCGAATTTCCTGTTTTAGCGTCTGCTCATAACGCGCAGCCCACGGAGAGGCGAAAATGGTTAATAAGGAGATAAGCACAACCCCGATCACACCAATTACCGCCGTAGGACGCAGTAAATCTGCCCAACCAATGCCGCAGGCCTGCATCACGGACATTTCGTTGTCTCGATAGAAGCGCCCATGAGCTAATAAAATGCCCAGGTATAGTCCTAAAGGAATAAGCGTGACCAACAGGTTGATGGACTTAACACCGACCAGGATCAGCAACATATCGGCCTGTATCGCACCATCTGTGACGCTGGACAGGCTACGCCCAAGCACATTGCCGATCATGATAACTAACAACACAACCAGAACGGCCATGCAGGTTAGCAACATCTCTTTAATCAGATATCGGTCAAGTATGCGCACGCGAACCACACGTTGAAATTAATGGAGAAATCTAACACGCTGAATTAAACAGTACACTAACGGACGAAAGTAACGATTAATTCGTTCGATTACCGCAAAGTCACTTCAGTACTTACATACACCTCGTTCACGGATTTATAGCGCATGGAAATCAATGTCACCGCAAGATTGCCGAAATTAATTGAAAATGCTTGCCAACTACTCTTCATATTCAGTGATGGAAAACTGGCTGGAGCCGCGCGGCAGATCAATACAAAGTCAGATAACCTCATCAAGCAATTGTTCAAATCAGGGGATTTTTCGGGGCTTAGAGGTCAGACGCAACTGCTATTCGGTTTAAATGGCAGCCCCGCGGAGCGTGTACTTTTGATCGGTCTCGGTGAGCGATCCGATATCGATAGACAACAATGGCTAACCACCTGCAGGGCGGCAGCAACAGCGCTCAGCTCTACACAGGCTTCATCAGCGATTAGCGATGTGCTCGTCAGTTGTCCGATAGCCAACATAGCAATCACCGATCAAACCGCTTTGTTAGTCCGGGAATTAGCTGCCGCCACCTACAAATTCAACTCGCATCCCGGTATCAATAAATCTAAACCGTCCATGCTGAGCAAGCTGATATTCGCCAGCGATAAAAAACACCAGGAAGAGATCGAAAACAGTGCACAGAGAGCGATAGCAACGGCAAACGGTATCCATAAAGCCAAAGATTTAGGCAACCTCGCCTCCAATATTTGCCACCCTAGCTACCTTGCAGATCAAGCCACGCAAATGGCTGCACGTTTCGAGCGTTTGAGCACAACCATCCTCGATGAAGAAGAAATGGCGGAGCTGGGGATGGGCGCTTTGTTATCAGTATCTCAAGGCAGTCGGCAACCCGCCAAGCTTATTGTGATGAATTATCAGGGTAAGAAACGAGCGGGAAAACCGATTGTGCTGGTAGGCAAAGGCGTTACATTCGATACCGGCGGCATTTCCATAAAACCCTCCAGTGCAATGGATGAGATGAAATACGACATGTGCGGTGCTGCCAGCGTTTTCGGAACGCTACAAGCCATCGCAGAGTACTCACCTGACATCAATGTCATCGGTATTGTTGCAGCTGCTGAGAACATGCCTGACGGAGATGCTTCCAGACCCGGTGATGTGGTTACGTCTATGTCCGGCCAAAGCATTGAAATATTGAATACCGATGCTGAGGGACGTTTGGTGTTATGCGATGCGCTGACCTATGCGGAACGCTTCGAACCGGCAGCTATTATTGATATCGCAACGCTAACCGGAGCATGTGTTGTCGCACTCGGTGGAGTTGCTAGTGCCGTTATGGGCAATCAGCAGGAGGTGGTTGATCATCTGATTCAAGCCGGAGAAAGATCAGGTGATCGCTGCTGGCAACTTCCCCTATGGGAAGACTATCAATCACAACTTGACTCAAATTTTGCAGACATGGCAAACATCGGCGGCCCGAAAGCAGGCGCTATTACCGCTGGCTGTTTTCTCGCTCGCTTTGCGACATCCATGAACTGGGCACACCTGGATGTTGCCGGTACCGCCTGGAATAGTGGTGCAGAAAAAGGCGCAACGGGCCGCCCTGTATCGTTACTGATGCAATATGTTCTGGATCGTTGCGATAAGATTCGATAAGCAGCCGATGCGGGTACCGCTACCGCTTTCCCCGTCGTAACACGAACTATTATTCTCTAATATGACTCGAGTCGATTTTTATGTCATGGCTAGTGCTGATCATTCTGATCGGCTGCAGCTGGTCTGCAAACTGGCTGAAAAGGCATTGCAACGGTCCCAAAAGGTTTTCATTCACAGCGATTCGGACGACACATTAAAAGAGCTGGATGATTTACTGTGGAGCTTCCGTCCAGTCAGTTTCGTTCCTCATCACACTGTTACGGCAGACGACACCCCCACTTCGACCCATTCCATTCCTGTCATCCTGTCCAAATCGTCCCCGGATTCTGAACGAACACTCCTCATAAATCTGGCAGCTGACGTTCCTCCATTCTTCAGTCGATTCGAACGAACCTTGGAGATCGTGAATGAGCAAACGAATATAAAAGAAGCGGGTCGAGAGCGTTATCGGTACTACCAGCAACGGGGCTACCCACTTCAACATCACAAAATGTAGGCCTATACTTTGAGCCTATACGGAGCTGTTGCTTGCTGAATCGTTAGACCATGAAAACGCTAACGCTTTTTTTATACGACTAGATCCTAATTCTTAATAGACAGCTGAGGTCTTGTGCCCTGAGCTGCTGCGCTGAAGTACACTATAGGCATGGAAAAAACATACGATCCGCAGAGCATTGAACAGCGCTGGTACTCGACCTGGGAAGAAAACGGTTACTTTTCCCCTCAAGGCGATGGCGAACCCTATTGCATTATGATCCCACCGCCCAATGTGACGGGCACGTTGCATATGGGGCACGCTTTTCAGGACACCATCATGGATGCCCTGATCCGCTACCATCGAATGAAAGGATTCAAAACACTCTGGCAACCCGGGTGTGATCATGCTGGCATCGCCACCCAGATGTTGGTCGAACGAAAAATCAACCGGGAAGGTAAAACACGTCACGACTTAGGTCGAGAAGCTTTCTTGGAACGTGTCTGGGAATGGAAAGAAGAATCCGGTGGCACAATCACAAGACAACTTCGACGTCTAGGTGCCTCACCCGATTGGTCACGTGAACGATTCACCATGGACGAAGGCATGTCCAAGGCCGTGACCGACGTCTTCGTAAAACTGCATGCAGACGGTCTTATCTACCGCGGCAAACGTCTGGTTAACTGGGACCCGGTGCTCCATACGGCTCTGTCCGACATCGAAGTTTTAAGTGAAGAAGAAAACGGGCATCTCTGGCATTTTAGCTACCCGCTAACTGACGGGAGCGGTGCATTAACCGTTGCAACGACTCGACCGGAAACGATGTTGGGCGATACGGCTGTGGCTGTTCATCCTGATGATGAACGCTTCAAGGCGCTGGTGGGTAAGACCATAACGCTGCCGTTAGTCGGTCGAGAAATTC
>CAZCKD010000097.1:0-12464 GCA_964498925.1 uncultured Granulosicoccaceae bacterium | reverse complement strand
GTCGATTAAAAATTAACAAGCAAGGTGAACTAATGAGTGAAGCCCTATTGGCTAAGTACGCTGTGACAGTCTTGGGGCAACTGATCTTCAATGTACTCATCGGTTTTTTTATCGCCTGGTTTTTAGGCCGTAAACGTATCATCGGATTCGGTTGGTCTTTTTTCTTCTGCTGTTTGAATTTTTTGTTCGGACTCATAATCACTCTGATGAGTCCTGTCTATCAGAGCGCAGACTTATCACCGTCAACGCTGCGAAAAGTGCTCGGCTGGTTGATGATCTTGTTTGGCGCTTTGGGTTTTTTTGGCGTTATCTACCTGATTGCGACAGGACAAAATACCGAGAGTCTTGGCGGCAGTTTAGTGTTGGTACCGGCGCTGATTGGCGGTGGTATTTATTTGATAAAACGCAGTTCGGGAAAATCATTTCATTCTCGACGTCTTGAGGTATCGGATACAGAATAGAAAATTCTCATATTGGGTGCGTGGCGAGATAATCATTGTAGTCATCAGCCACACGACACAGTCGATCGAGCTTCGTTAAAAGTTGCTCAAGAATAGTTGCGCAATCATCGCTAGAAAGGTTTCTACCCATAATAGAATTGAACTTATGTATACACGAGAACTTGGTTAGTCTGGTGTACAGCTTTCTACTTAGATTGGCGTGGCTGAAACCGCGCTAGCCCTGGATTCGAAAAGTAATAATCTGTATGTGGAGACATACACAAGTTGTTGAATAGGTCGTTGGGGAGCCTCTCCTCCCGTGTAGAGTTTTCGAGTTGCTCCATGACGTAGACCCCGTATGAGACGTGTTGCACGTTTTACGAAAGTTCGATCTCCATTAAGTAGTATCCCTAATAGCCAGCCTTGTTATATGGCGGTATGGTCGAAAGACTAACTAGGGATTGGAGTGTCGCTCTGTGAATATAGTGCCCGGCGGGTTTTCAAGATCTGCATCATTATCTAGCCGTCTTCCTTCAGCATCGGATTCGCAATCGACTGAAAAGACTGCATCAGATACACAAACAGATTCGGCTGGTTCGAATTCCAGACAAGCGAGTGTGAGCGAGCCTGCCAATCCTTTTCAAGGTTTGGATTCGCGTCGTTACTCGGATATACCTCGTCCAGCGCCACCGCTTTATCCACATCCCGGTGACGATGAACTGTTGTCGGCAGCGAACCCTAACTCCAGTGACAGCAGTGCAAGCCTCACTCGTAGCTCCGGATCTGCTTCCGAGATTAGTGATGAATCAGATATGGCCGGCGGGCGAGTCAGTGATAACAGCAATACGGCGTCACCAACGAGCGTGAGTGCTGATTCGCGCATCGCCGGAAGAGGCCAATCTGCAGATTCCAGTCTTTCAATTGATATAAATCATCGTCCCGACGAGAGTGGGCTACCTGCGGGCGCAGGCACTGAAATTTGGAACAACCCCTACACCAATACCCCCAGGTTCCCTAACGAATACCTGGAGCCACGTCCATTTAACCCCGATCCACGGCCAGCACCGGACAACGTTGTTGCTGAACTGAATAACGCGGCCAGCCCATTTAGCTCAGGTGGAGCACATCCGCCAGACTCGCTCGCTGATAACGTCGATGACGCTGTTGGTGTGAGCTGGTGGCCCAATTCAGATGATGCTGTCGATCACGGGCATGTGGGTGATGAAGGTCCTTTAAACCCTTATGATCCGGTGAATCATGGCGGTGGGAATAACGGCGATTTTGATGATTTCACATCGAAAATGAAAAAGCTGTTGGACGCGATTTCTCGGTTTTTCAAGCTTTAAATGTTTGATCTATGCGAACTCGAACTCTGACTAGCCAATCAGGAATAGCAAACTCACTTAAGTGACAACACGCTAGTACGAGACATCACGCTAGCTGGACTAAAACGAAAAGGTGCCCGGCGTACAAAGACCCTACTGTCTTCGTTTCACCGGGGCACCTTTTTTATATCAAACGTTTTACTGGGCAGGTAAGCGTAACGTTGCTAGGTCTTGCCCTACGATGACGTTCCCTGCATAGCCGTCTGCACGTGCTGCTTCTTCGTAATCATCCAGGCTTAACGCACCACCGGGTACCTTGAAAGGTCCTTGTCTTGGCGCACCTACTGACGGAATCAAATGAGTGAGCATGAGATGCTTAACTTTGGAACGATCAGCCAGTGACCCAAGATCTGTGGCTGTGCTTTGACGGAAATAGATAGGCGGTGGAAATCCGCTGTCACCGTCAGGTCCCATGACTGGGTGAATCGTTGAGTGAACTAGGATATCAGCACCCATTGCCAGCTTTTCTACTTGTGCGGATGTTGATGTCGCTCTAGGAGGCTTCGGATTATCGTTGCCGGCATCGCCACCGATAACGACACTGCCTGCCGGTGTATCAACACGATAGGATGCATGGCCTGCAACGTGTCGAGATCCGATTGCACTTACCGTGACGTCACCAGACTCCCAAACGGTTTGGGCTTCTCCACTCGGTGTGAATGTTGACAGGTTGACCAGTTCGGCCGGGCCACCGGGAAGGCGCGTTTTATTTTCTGCCAATCGCTGAGCAATTTCACCGGACGCGATGAGCGCATCACCTAAAGATTTTGTATAAGACTCGCAGCTCATCACATGGCCAAAGCTAGCCATAGTATCTGCAGCACAGACCACGTCTAACTTGGGGCCTTGTGACGCAAAGTGCCAGCGCAGCTGAGCAATATCGATAAGGCCTTCGCTATGATCCGAATGTATGTGCGTTAAGAACACAGCGTTAAGTTTAGGAACGCCTACTCTTATCTTCGACAGTTGCTGAACTGTGCCGCGACCCGCATCGAATTGCAGCAGTACTTCTCCGCAGTTGTTGGAGTCGTCACCATAGCTCACCAGAGTGCCTGATCCAGCCTGGCCTCCGAATACCGGTGGTCCGCCTTGTGTACCGGTTAACGTGACGCTCAGGCACGCTTCGGCGAACGCAAGCCCTGGAATAGAAAGTACGAATAACAGCGTTAGTTGCGACAAACGCGTGATGCTCTTTCTTATTATTCCTTGTTGTCTCAGCGTGGTGGGTTGATTTGACAAGCGTGCAGGTGTTTTATCAGTCATTAATACTCCTCCTTCTCATGGTTTTATTTGACTGACTTTATGTGACCAGAGTCTCTGTAGTCAGTTCACAGACGCACAGTGGTGGTGCGCGCTTACCCGAGTATCTCCTTTTGGTAGGGATCAAGCAATAGCAGCCCTTGAAATCAGCGCTCATGACCCTAGTTTTTTAAGGCGGCCGGGGTCTCTAAGAGAACCGACTGCACTAACTATTGCTTCTTTTGGAGAATAAAATTATGAAAATCGATTTAACACCGTTATATGCGAATACTGTTGGATTCGATCGTTTCGGATCCTTGCTTGATGCTGCTTTAAGTGGCGATAGACAAGCTGCCGGCTACCCACCATACGATATCGAGTTGGTCGGTGAAAACAAATACTCTATTACTCTGGCAGTTGCCGGCTTTATGGATAACGAAGTCGATGTGCAAGTGGAGAAGGGAGTTCTTACCATCAGCGGTAAGAAAGAAGATCAGCGCAAAGATTCCAGATACTTACACAGAGGTATCGCGACAAGATCATTTGAACGCAAATTTAATCTTGCAGATCATGTCGAAGTGGTTAATGCGCAGTTAGACAACGGATTGTTAAGAGTGTCTTTGGTCAAAGAAATACCCGAAGCCATGAAGCCCCGTAAGATTCCGGTCGGCTCATCGACACCGGCAATTGAAAGTACCGCCGACGCTTAGTCATCCGACTTACGTTGAGCAGAAAAAAGGGCATCCAATGGGTGCCCTTTTTTTTGAGTTTTAACCCATTGTGGTTCGCTGTACGGTAATCTATATTAACTGTAAATATATTCAGTATTGTGGGTTCTATGAATAATGAACAACGGGTGTTCCTGGAAAAGCTTGCCGAGCGCATTCCCCGTTTGTTCGAAGTTATCAGGCAGGGCAACATAAAAAGCGAATATATCGTGGGTATTCGTCGAATAGGCGAACGACATGTACGATTAAAAATGGTGGCGGAGGTAGTGGACCCAGGAGCTAACCCGTTGGCTTCACACGGCACAATGCTTCCTGTGAATGTATCTGTAAATGCGAAAAATACACAGATACAATCAGTGACTGATCATGGGCTTGGAGAAATTCAGGATTCTCCGACAGAGCCAGCATCAAAAAGACGCAGGCCTAGAAAGCGTTAGGTGTCAACGATAGTTAGATCGAATAACATTTGTCATAAGTACCTTACCGAATGACAGTGGTATTCAGTCGCCTTCGGTTGAATTAGAAAGAGCCTCAAGTAGAGGCTCTTTGCATATTCAATTGTGACTCCAAAAAGAGTCAGGCTAATAGCGACACACTCGCTATAGATACTCGTGCTTGTCTCTCTCTGTCCAGCCGCGATTAAGAAAGAAGAGTACAAAACCCAATACCAGAATGGAAACCGCTACTTTGAATAGAGCGCCGCCATCCCCAACACCGTTGTGCAGTACTTCGATGCCCAGTGGAGAGAATAAATGAAAGAATACAGCGCCCGCCATAACAGCAGAGGCCATTAGCCCGCCGAACATGTGGAATCGTCTACGTGTTACACCAAAGTAGGAGCCACTGAGTTTGGCGATGACCCACAGCAAAATGGGCAGTAGAAGCACGATTGCAGTGAGAAGCTCAAACCCACCGATAACGTAGCTACCGTAGTTGCTGAACAGAGAGCCTATGCTGTCACCGACAAATGTACCGATCCAATCGCCAATGGTGCCGAAAATATGTTGAGTATCGGGATGCAGAGTGAACTTATAAGGCAATGAAATCAGGAAGTGAAAACACATCCAAAATGCTATTGCCCAGGAAAGCAGGGGGCGAAGAGTCTTCATATTGCTAGGTACCGACTAGTAGAATAATCGATAGCCTAGCACGCCCCCCATTCCATGAGGTACTGATGTCGTAAAGGTAAGTTTTTTACGATTTAGCCGAATCGTTCATGTTCGATGAATTTATCGGCAGTCCGTTGGTAGTTGATCTGGTATTTGCCCTCAGCGAGCTCAGACTTGATCCTTTCCACCTTCACTTTATCGAAACTTCGGTTACTGACTAACGAACTTTTAGCCGGAGTACTGATGATATCGTTGTCGGTACTCTCGGAGGATGGGTCTGCGTTGACCCGCTCCAGTGCCGATTCGAACTCATTATTATTGAGAACTTCCGTCTCAAAACCTGCTGCTTGAGTTCTCGTATCGTCTTCAATTCGAGAAGCACGCCGACTTTTGTTCGTACGCTTCGATTTTTTATGCTTGTTGCGAATATCTTCAAGCTTTAGGACATTGCTGTCCGACGTTCCGCTCTTAGGTAGAGCCATTATTACATCCTCTATCGTAATCCTTTGGCAGTCACGATCCTGTAAGTGCCGGATTATTCTTGTTTTTATGTTGTGGTACTACCTGCCTCATTCATCGATTCTGATGATCAAACAGATATTCGAAAATATCTATCACCAAACCATGCTTGGGCAGTTACTCAGTGGGATCGGCTCAATTCGAAACTAATGTAACCCCAAATGGCTGTAGAGACGGTTGGTTCACAAAGCGTGGCCGCTTGATTCACACCCGTGCCTAGCCGATACCGTTCTTTGACAGGGAAATACGTCAAAGAATAGTCACGAAGTGCACGGTTTTATTTGGTTATGAGGGATGAGGGTGAGAAGTTTAAAGATTTGCTCGTCAAATCTTTGTCTTCTGGAAACTGTCTTCTATCCTTCTGGGAGTCCTTTTAATTTTCGACAAGGCCGCTTGGCGGAGAGCGTCTAAATGAGTGCAAAAAAAGAAACCCGAAAAGTTCTGATAGTCGACCAGGATGCTGACAGCGCTCAACGCTTGTCACACCAGTTGCAATTCATCGACTACGAAACCAAAACGCTAAGCTCTCCAGAGTTATTGGATAGCCTGGGCGACCTCAGTGTATACAGTAGTATTCTTATTGCTAACTTCCACGGCATCGTTGCTTGGGCAGAAGGCTTGCGAGCTAAGCATGAGAACTGCCCACCACTAGTATTACTGCTCGGTAGCCAGCCTGCAGATATCTCTCAGGAAGAGATAGACGCGAATTTTGTCGGCTGCCTTAAATCAGACATACGTTACGCGACACTGTCTGATTTGCTGCATAAATCAAAAGTCAGAGGCACGGCTAACACCACTCCGAGCAAGGAAGGCACTCAGAATCCTGAGCTTTTCCGCTCTCTAGTAGGTAACAGCCGCTCAGTACAGCGTGTTCGCAAGATGATTGATCAAGTAGCACCAACCGAAGCTACAGTATTGATTCTCGGTGAATCAGGAACCGGTAAAGAGGTTGTTGCCCGTAATATTCATTACTATTCCAATCGCCGTAACAAGCCATTTGTACCTATCAATTGCGGCGCTATCCCGAGTGAGCTTCTTGAAAGTGAGCTCTTTGGACATGAAAAAGGCTCATTTACCGGTGCAGTCGGTTCGCGACAGGGTCGATTCGAGCTGGCTGAAGGCGGTACGATCTTTTTAGATGAAATCGGCGACATGCCACTAACGATGCAGGTTAAGTTGCTTCGAGTTATCCAAGAACGATCATTTGAAAGGGTGGGTAGCAACAAGAGCATCAAAAGTGATGTGCGTATCGTGGCTGCAACACACAGAGACCTTGAGCTTCTTATAGAAGATGGCAGGTTCCGGGAAGATCTTTACTACAGACTCAATGTATTCCCAGTTGAAATGCCACCTCTAAGCAGTCGTGCAGAAGATCTGCCGTTACTTGTTAATGAACTCATTACTCGTTTAGAGCACGAGAAAAAGTCTTCAGTAAGACTAACGCCTGCTGCCATGATGGCCTTATGTAACTATGATTGGCCGGGTAACGTGCGTGAACTTGCTAACTTGATGGAACGCCTGACGATACTGCACCCGTATGGTGTTGTTGATGCGGTGGACTTGCCACCTAAGATGGCACCACATGGCAGGGCGCTTAGCGAAAGTAGAGATGAAGCAGACAGTGCTGCCTCCGGAGCTGCATTGCCTTTAGTAGCTGGCATGCCTCAAGTGGCTTTGAACAACAAGCCAAGATTGCCGCGTGATGGTATTGATCTTAAGCAGCATTTAACTGAAATAGAGATCAGTCTTATAGAGCAGGCCTTAGATGAATGTTCAGGCGTTGTTGCTCATGCAGCTAATCGCTTAAAGATTCGTCGTACGACTCTTGTTGAAAAGATGCGTAAATACAGTATCCAAAGACCTGAAGAAGTCTCTTGATTTAGCGTTGTAGCCAACTAACGGCTACAACGTTTTTTATGAATCGCGCCACAGTTTTCGATAAACTGCGGCGCGGTTCCCAAAACCAGCCATTCACATTGAGACACGTTTGCTGAGAGAGGTTATTAGGCAATCTGTGGTTCGAGACTTGCTCCAAACCCTGACCATTAGCGGGACGAATTAAACGCTTTTTTTATAAGCAGGCGTTCAGTTCCCGGGTTTATCAGGAATAAGTCTTTCGATGTTTATTATTCACTTAGTTCAGTCACGTTTAACTGGATACATATATCCGTGAACGTCGCTGCGTCCATAACTCCTTCCCTAGGTCTGGATCCGGTTCAGACGATTGCCATTGCTGGTGGCAAAGGTGGCGTAGGAAAGTCTGTTGTCGCTGTCAATTTAGCTGCCTCACTTGGCGTTGCAAATCACGAAGTGTTACTCGTGGATGGTGATCTTGAACTCGGCAACATTGATCGCTTATTAAACCTTCGAGCCAAGTATGGTTTGCAAGAGGTCTTCAACGGATCGCGTTGCCTTGAAGAGGTTGTCTTGCAAGGACCGAAAGGTGTATCTGTTATTCCAAGCGCCAGTGGCATGATTGAAATGGCGCGTATGTCACAAATTGAACATGCGGGTCTCATCGGACTCTTCAGTGACCTACCCACACCGGCCGATACTCTCATCGTAGATGTAGCTACCGGACTTGCAGAAAGCGTTTTGAGTTTTTGTCGAGCAGCCAGGGAAGTCATTGTTGTCGTTGTTGACGAACCTACTGCCGTACATGATGCGTTTACTACGATCCGGGTGTTGAGCGAAAGATGTCATGTGAATCGTTTCCGTATCGTTGCTAACAAGACGAGTTCTTCGCAGCATGGAATCGATCTTTATTCATCGCTATCGCGCTTAACTGATCGGTACCTAGATGTGTTGTTAGATTTTTGTGGGTCGATTCCATTTGATCCACGTTTGAAACAGGCAGTGTGCCAACAAAGCACTGTTGTTGAGGCCTTTCCTCGATCGCCATCGGCATTGGCGTTCAAGAAGTTAGGAGCAAGGGTTGCCAGATGGCCTCAACCGCAGACGCCTTGCGGGCATATCGAATTTTTTGTTGAGCGGCTGATACAAGCCGACGCAAGTACACGGTGAGAAACTAAACGACTATGAATGCACACGCTATGTACAACGAGGTAACAACGGTAGACCCGGATGGTCTCGTTGCTGCCAATGCCAATTTGGTAAAACGTATAGCCTTTCACCTGATGAATCGCCTGCCACCTAGTGTGCAAGCTGAAGATTTGATTCAGGCTGGAATGATTGGCCTGTTGGATGCTGCCAGACATTACGATGCCTCACAAGGTGCAAGCTTCGAGACGTATGCAGGCATTCGTGTTCGTGGCGCGATGCTCGATGAAATTCGTCGTTCAGACTGGACACCTCGTTCAGTTCATCGTAAGTCACGTGAAGCTGCTGAAGTGCTACGCGATATCGAACAATCAAGCGGACGTGAAGCGAAGGCTCAAGCCGTTGCTGAAAAACTTGGCATTGAGTTATCTGCCTATCATCTGATTCTTACCGAAAGCTCGGCAGCGCATGTATACAGTTTTGATCAGCCGGATGAGCATACTGGCGAGACGATTGCATTACCTCAGAGCGCCGAAGCAACACCCGGCGAACAAATCGAATATCAATCTTTCCGCGAAGCACTGGCTGTTTCTATTAAGAACCTGCCGGAACGAGAAGCTCTGGTTATGTCTCTTTACTACGATGATGATCTTAACTTGCGGGAAATTGGTGACATTCTGGGCGTGAGCGAATCCCGAGTGTGTCAAATTCACGGACAGGCTTTAGTACGTTTGAAAGCCCGCATGAACGAATGGACCAAGAAGTAGGTAAATCGCTATGGTGACAGATGAATCGCAGTGGTATGTGCAGAAAGGTGCTCGGGTACAAGGGCCGTTCTCCGCAACAGAGGTAGGGCGATTTTTATTACTCGGTCGAGTTCGTAATACGGATCGAGTCAGTCGAGATGGCGAGTTATGGGAGCCGGTAACTCAAGTTCCTGAACTCATTCCCGAAGAATTATTGAATCTTCAGTCGGATGAGGGTTGGAGCCATTTTCTCCAAATGCGCGAAAGCGTCGATGAGCGGCAAGTGACGGTCACCCCGGTAAAGGAGAAGCGCCAGGTTGCTGATCCTATGCCCGAGAAAATTCGGGCAGACTGGACTGCCCCAGCAGCGCCGGTGTCTCAAGGTGTCTTACCTTGGTCGCTTTTAGGCATAACGCTGGCAGCTCTGACGGTTGTTTTCTACCTCAATGCGAGCTCTGGCCTAATATCTTGAAGTAGTTCCGGACGATTGGTCCACTGCTTGCAACGCATCTACGTAACTGTTTAACGGAGTGGGTGCCATGGCTGTTCTCAGCGCCAAACAATCCCCAATAACATCACATTCTGCTCTGCGTCAGCAGCGGCTGGATGTGCAGCTACGCCAACTTGAATTCAATGCATTGCTGCATCGGAAGCTCGATTTGGAGAGACTTTTTGAATGTCTGCTGACAGAAGGGCAGGCTTTCGTCCGATTCGATGGTTTGCAATTTCTAGCAGCGGAGCGCGGTGCAGACATCATGCTCGGTTTTTCCCGGCAACACCGTCAGCGATTCGAGCTTAAGCTCGGCGAAAGAAGCCTGGGTGAAATTGTTCTGATGCGTGCAAAAGCGTTCACCCCCAGAGATGAGCGTGATTCAGAGCGGTTGGTAGAAAGTCTTGTGTATCCACTGGACAATGCGCTTGAGCATCACAAAGTGACCATGAAAGCCATGACCGACGTGGCTACCGGTTTACGCAATCAACGTGCAATGGATGATTTACTACCTCGTGAAATTCGTTTAGCGAGAAGGGTAGAGCAGCCTCTTTCTGTCATTCTGATTTCAGTAGATTATCTGGAGTCTATTACCGAGCATCATGGAACGCAGGTTGGTGAGCAGGCTTGGCAATCTGTTGCTGAAACACTGGCAGCCCGTTTGCGAGAAAGTGATCTTATTTTCCGAACGGATAGTGACGAGTTTTGTATTGTTCTGACACACAACGAACTCAACGGAGCGATGGCTCTTGCCGAACGGCTGCGACAGGAAGTGGATCGGTGTGTCAGTTTCGACAATGTCCAATTTGTGTTGACCGCAAGTGCGGGTGTAACTGAGCTAGGTATTAGTGATGATTCAGCTGAACTGTTGTCTCGTGCGGGCGACGCCCTAACACTGGCCCGGACGTCTGGAAGAAACCAAGTACGCGCTCTGCCGCCAAAAGATCCTACTGACGGGTTTGATCCGACTGCTGCGTGATAGGCAGCCAAAATGGCATTTGTTAGGCCTAAATCAAATTTTTTGTATATCTAATCGCCACAGCTAAATACTTTCGGGTATACTGCGCAGCTCGAAGGCGCTGGGTTCTCCAGCAAATCGTTGTCCCCTTCGTCTAGTGGCCTAGGACACCGCCCTTTCACGGCGGTAACAGGGGTTCGAGTCCCCTAGGGGACGCCACCTTCTTTTTTCTAGATCACACAGCTGTTCCGGTGACATCGCACTTGCGATGTTGCATCACCGGGGTTGTGTGATCGCTGGCGTCTTCTCCCGAGCTACTCTCCAATCCTTTTTTATAGGTTGCCCTCTGAGGGCATGCTTGCGCGTGTCAACGCATCTTTCGCTCGCGTTGAATTGCGTTTAATTGTCCGCTTTGCAGAAAATCTAGCGCCCAGCACCAGCAAGCAAGGTGTCAGGAATAATGTCAGCAGGGTAGTGAACGCCAATCCACCTGCGATAGCGCTCGATAATTGCGTCCACCACTGTGTTGACGGTGCGCCAAATGAGAGCTCTCTATCGATCAGGTCGATGTTCATAGCAAACACCATAGGTACCAGACCCAGAATGGTTGTTACTGCCGTGAGTAGGACAGGTCGTGCTCTAACCGAGCCGGTTATCAAGGCCGCTTGCAGTGCAGGTGCTCCCTGTTTACGAAAACCGTTGTACGTATCGATAAGCACGATATTGTTATTCACAACAATGCCGGCGAGAGCGATAATGCCGATGCCCACCATGACAATGCCGAAGGTCTGCCCTGTGACCATGAGTCCGATCAAAACACCGGACGTTGAAAATATGATGGCACTGAGCACCAGGAACGCCTGGTACAAGCTATTGAATTGAGTGACCAGAATTAGCGTCATTAAAAAGATGGCAGATAAAAAAGCTGTCATCAGAAACGTCATGGTTTCTTTTTGTTCTTCCGCTTCACCCTTGAACTCCACACTGACTTCAGGATCGTTAGCCCGGTCCAACAGAGTTTCTTGAAGAATCTTAAGTTCGGTGTCAGGTAGTTTGCCTTCAGCAACATCAGCTTCGACGGTGATAACGCGTTTACCACCGACGCGTTGAATGACGCCTGTTTTCGGTGCTGGAAGAATAGTGACAAAATTCGAGATAGGTACCATGCCGTTGCGTGTAGGTACACGCAGTTCGCTGATTTGATCTAGGTTGCGCTGATCGATTGGGTAACGAACTCTGATGTCCAGTTCATCGGTTGCATCATCGGGTCGGTAGCCGGCAACCCGTATGCCGTTGGTTATCAATTGGATGGCATTACCGATAAGCGCAACGTCTGCTCCGTAACGGGCGGCCATTTCTCTGTCGACGTTCAAACGCCATTCGACTCCGGGCAGTGGGCGGTTGTCGCCAATGTCAACAAATCCACCTTGCTCACGCATGATTTCGCGAAGTTCGTTGACCACGCTATCAAGCTTGCTAACCGGAGCGCTGACTTGGATGTTAATAGGTTTACCACCACCGTCCGGTCCGCCTTCGTTAGCAACAAACTCAACACGAATGCCCGGAATGTCGCTGATGACTTCTCGCAGTTCAGCTGTGATATCGACAGCCTTACGACGTTGATCCCAATCGATAAACTCCATTTGAATACTGCCGATGACGTCTCCACCATTGGCAGCATCGGTGTTGCCGGTGCGAGTGTAGAGCGATTTGATCTCGTCACGATCGAACAGGTGTCGCTCTACGCGCTTTAGTATTTTGTCCTGCTCATAAATGGATAGGTCACCGCGAGCATGTACTTGGATAGCCATGGATTCAGGTTCAACGCCTGGAAAAAACTCAACGCCTTT
>CAZCKD010000096.1:6014-12500 GCA_964498925.1 uncultured Granulosicoccaceae bacterium | reverse complement strand
ACCGCCATCACCTGCATACCCATCAGTTTTTCCGCTGTATAAAGGTCGGTGATTTGGGCGCTTGATCGGCGCGTACCAATTTCTTCTCCAAAATCGATGGTCAGCTTCCAAGCCGGCCGCCTGGCTTCCGGGAACTCGTCCACAGAAATAATGGTACCTGCGCACAGTTGTACCTTTTCAAAATCATCCCATTGAATCTGTTCCATCGCGCTTGTCTCCTGCTCTTAATGTTTCGTTGATCGATCTCAACTGGCCTCCCTCACTGCAAATTGTGTGAGCGCGGACAATTTAGATCTTAGTTTTTGAGGGTCTTCTCATTTCGTGAGGATAGTGCCATTTCTCGGCTCTATAAATTTTTACCAGCGCCGACACCGTCTTTATAAGTGAACAATCTGGCCCATGGCATCCTCATTTGAGGATTCAACCACGGCCCTGTTCAGTGGGATCCACGTCCGCGACAATAATAATAACAGAGACACCCTGGCATGAATTCTCAACGCTTGACCCTTATTCTGACCCTGCTTGGTGTCATGTTGGCAACAGGCTGCGCTAGCAACGACCCCAATAAACGGGCGAAGGCCGGCGCTGGAATTGGAGCCGTTGTGGGAACTGTTCTGGGCAACCAAACTGACAGCAGAAACGGAAAGTATGTAGGAGCGTTCGTCGGTGCACTCACAGGTGCGGCGATTGGCAACTACATGGATAATCAGCAAAGGCAGCTTGAAAGAGATCTGGCTGCAGAACGACGCAATCAACAAATCAAAATAAGCCGACTCGATGAGCAAACACTGCGCGTGGATATTCGCAGTGAAGCTTCTTTCGACATCAATAGCGCGTCAATACAAAGCGGTTTTCAGAATAGCTTAAAGACGGTTGCAGAGGCCATCGGCGAATATGATCAAACTGCCGTTCATATTATCGGCCACACTGATAGCACCGGTACTGAAAGCTATAACCAGCGACTTTCGGAGTTAAGAGCAACATCAGTCACACGCTTTCTCAGTCGCAACGGTGTTAAACGCTCTCGTATGCTCTTTTCCGGCAGAGGCGAGATGCAACCGATTGATAGCAATGAAACCAGTTCTGGTCGTAGCAACAACCGACGTGTGGAAATTTATTTAAAAACCATCGTCAAGGAGCGCGAGGACGAGGCGTTTATCCCGCCCGCTTAAGCGGACCGATATCATCCCGATAGCGGCCACATCCACAATATGGTTGGCACGCTGATCACGGTAATGATGATTTCCAACGGCAATCCCATTCGCCAGTAGTCGCTAAATTTATAACCACCCGGCCCCATCACCAAGGTATTGCACTGATGTCCTATTGGCGTCAAGAAAGCACAGGAAGCGCCGACGGCTACCGCCATCAGAAATGGATCTGAATTTACGCCCAGCGCATTCGCCATAGCAATACCCAAAGGCGCCATTACAAGTGCGGTGGCTGCGTTGTTGATGACATCCGACAAGAGCATGGTGACGACAAGCAGCAGGGTCAGTATGACTGGTATAGATAGCCCCTCCGTCACGCGTATCAGATTGTCAGCAACAAGCTGTGTTGTGCCACTGGTAGTCAAAGCATTCCCCACCGGAATCATTGCAGCCAGTAATACAATAACCGGCCAATCGATATCATCGTAGATTTCGCGTGTGGTAAGAATGCCTGTCAGCACGTAGGCGCCTACTGCCAGCACGAACGCAACCGGCAGACTAACCACTCCGGCAATTCCTAAACCGATAGCCAACGCAAATATGCCACTGGCAAGTGCAATTTTACGTGTGCGGTTAAGATTGATTGGGCGTCTCATTAATGGCCAAAGACCCAAATCACCAAACTGCTGATCGATTTGTGTGGAGTCTCCATGAAGCAGAAGAACATCACCTGCTTGGAATACCTGTTGCCGAAGACGTTCGGTAACAGCCCGCCCTTGGCGAGCCAGCCCCACCAACGCGACTGTACGTCCCGTTTGTCGACGAATGAATTCAACACCTCGGCCAATTAATGGCGAGTCATTTTGCACAATGCCTTCTGTCATGATTTCATCATCAGCAGAAGGTTGTACAAACGTCGCCGACGCCGTGCTGACAAGTTCAAGCTTGTGGGAATCGATAAACGCCTTAAGATCATCCGGATTAGCACGAACAATCAGCACATCATCCACTGAAATTTCGTAACTGCTGCGAACAGCGCGGGCAAATCGACGTTTACCTGCAACACCAATGACCTCTATAGATTTTTCATCCAGCCCATCGATGTCCCCTAACGTGATACCGATCAGATTGGAACCTTCCGGTACTTTTGCTTCGGTCAGATAGACGCCGGCTTTTAAGGATGCACTGTCTTCACGAAACTCAAGACGCTCGCGAGGAATGAGTCTCCACCCGACAAGAGTGATAAATGCAAAACCGACCAGTGCTATGGGCAAGCCCACGGGCGCAAAGTCAAACATGCCAAACGGCTCGCCGGATTCCTGCGCCCTGATACTAGCGACGATGATGTTGGGTGGCGTGCCAATCAAGGTCATCATGCCACCCAGCAGACTGCCAAACGCCAGTGGCATCAAAATCAATCCAGGCGATCTTTTACGATCCTGAGCCGTCGACAAAGCAATGGGTAACAAGAGTGCCAATGCACCAACATTGTTCATAAAGGCTGAGGCCACCGTCACCACAGCCGTTAATGCAGCGATATGCAAAATGGGCGTTTCAGTGAGGTGACTGATGCGGCTTGCCACCTCATCAACAACGCCTGCATTTCGCAACGCCGAACTGATGATGAGAACGGCGGCCACAGTGATAACGGCTGGATGTCCAAAACCTTCGAACGCCGCATTAGGTTCGACAAGTCCCGCCACCACCGTACACATCAGTGCAAACATAGCGACCAAATCGTAGCGCCATCGCCCCCACACAAACGCAAGCAGGGTTAGCAATAGAATGCCGCTGATTAGTATTTGAGGTGTACTCATGACTACAGGTTAGCAAGTCTGACGCCGGGGTTGCATGGCTTTTGCATCGCTCCTAGGCACGACAGATATTCACGCGCATCAACCCTGAAATTACGTTTTCCGCCATCACCATGACCTTACCGCTCTCAACCGCGTATTCCGCGGACCTGGACGTCGACCTATCAGAGCCGCCCGATACATTCCCGGGGGCCGAACTCGGTGCTATCAAAGCGCATTTAACGGTTGATCTGACTCAGGAAGGCAAACAGCACGGTCATTTGGTGTTACCCGCGGGTGAATCAGCTGTCAAAGACGGTCATATTCGTATTCCTGTGTGCATCGTGAAAGGCAAGGAAGATGGGCCGACGATCACTATGATTGCCGGTGTACATGGCGATGAGTTTGAAGGCCCCATAACACTTCAACGATTGGCGAAGGAGCTTTCTTCCGATGCCATCAAGGGTCGGATCATACTGTTACCTAGCATCAATCCTCAGGCTCTAACAGCATCGACTCGCTACTCTCCCGTCGATAACAGGGACATGGATCTTTGCTTTCCAGGCAGCCCGTTTGGAACACAGACACAACAAATGGCCTTCCAGATTTTTCAGAAGCTGATTCGTCCAGCCGATCTTGTGATCGATTTACGATCTGGCGGCAGCTCTCTACTCTTTGCACCCACGGTGGCTATGCGTACCGCGAATGGCAGACGCCAGCCGCGCAAACCAACCGAACCGCAAAGCCCATCGGCGATATCCAGCGAAGAAGCCATGTTTGCATTCGGCGCTCCGAACTGCGCGCGCTTGCCTGCCAGTGCTCCTAACAGTTGCCTGCAGGGGGCCGTTGAAGCGGTAGGAATTTCCTACATACAAACCGAACTTGGTGGCGGAGCTGGTTGTTCTGCAGAAACCCTATCCATCGCCCATGTCGGCTGCATGAATGTTTTGCGACGTGCCGGGAATATCGATGAGGACGTTCAGCTTAGATCTTCGCGCATCGTCGAAGTGCGTGACGCCTCGTTCTATGTACACGCACAGCATTCGGGCTTACTGGCCTTGCACGCACGCCTTGGCGCTAACGTTTATCGAGGCGATGAATTGGCGTCGATTTTCACCACCGATGAATCTGGTACCGCAGGCCATCGAATCGACGTGCCTAAAAACAGCGTACTTCTCGCTGTGCGGCATGGCGGCCGTGTCAAAGCCGGTGATTTAGTGGCCATTCTGGCTGACGAAGTACCGCAGTAATTCAGGACTGCCTCACCCCGTAGGCACTGGCAGTAAGCACAAGCACCGCCGACGCGGTAGCATTGCCTGCTCCTATTGTTACTTCATGGTCCGACCTCATGGCTCGATCGACACCCAGTGTATCGGTCATCATTCCTACTCATAATCGATGTGCAGAGCTTTCTGTTGCCATCGATTCGGTAAAGGCGCAGCGCCTGACCGGTTCTGAGATCATCGTCGTTGATGACGGATCCACCGATGGCACATCTGATTGGGTTCGCGATAACCACCCTGACGTGCGGCTGATTACTCAAGCCAACAACGGTGTTTCACATGCCCGTAACCGGGCGATTGAAATTGCAACGGGTGACTGGATTGCTTTACTGGACTCCGACGATAGATGGTTGCCGAATAAGTTGGATGTTCAAGTGGCAGCCATAAAAAACGCCCCAGACATTCGCCTATGCCACTGTGACGAAATTTGGATTAGAAACGGAAAACGCGTTAATCCAAAATTTAAACATCAAAAGTACGGCGGAGAGATTTTTAAGCACTGCCTGCCCCTCTGCGCAATTTCACCTTCTGCTGTGATGATTCATAGAACGGTGTTTGAACAGATTGGATTGTTTGATGAATCACTGCCTGCGTGCGAGGATTATGATCTTTGGCTACGTATCTGCTCGCAAGAGCGCGTGCTATACATTGATGAGCTGCTACTTGAAAAAACCGGCGGGCATGACGATCAGCTGTCTCAACGCTACCCCGCCATGGACAGATTTCGATTGTATGCACTGGCTAAACTGATTCGAACGAATTCACTAACAGACGAACAACGCATTCAGACCCTCGACACGTTTCATGAGAAGATTCGCATATTCTGCAACGGCGCAAGAAAGCGCGGAAAGGAAGATGCTGTTGTCGCAATGCTAAAGGACTACAAAGATATACTCAGCGCAGATGCTTATAACGAGTTATCACGTTAACAAGAGAATGAATTGCAATGCCCATTCTAGTTTTTAGACTACGAAATGTTCCCGAAGATGAAGCGCAAGACATTCGCGAGCTTCTCACATCCCATACGATGGACTGGTATGAGACCTCTGCGGGCAATTGGGGCATTGCCATGCCAGGCATCTGGGTACGCAATGATGAGGATCAGGGCAAAGCCCGTGAACTGATTAATGACTATCAACAACAACGACAAATTCAACTGCGCAGCAACTACGAGCAAGAGCTCGAAGCGGGCAATGTCATTTCGTTCTGGCAGCGGTTACGGCAAAGCCCGCTGAAGGTTCTAGGCATCATCATTTTCTGTGCATTTATTGTCTACGTCATGATTAATCCGTTTCTTCAGCTCATCGGCTTAACCCAATAAAGTAACCGTCGACATTTTTTGCTAACGCATCGTCATCATGTACGCATAGTGTGACCTACGTCATACACACAAATCGGGTTGAGAATAAACTGCAAAGAAAAATTCTCACACCGCATGAATCTGCAGTATCCACAGCCCGGCGCATCATGTGCTGCGCAATTTAGACCGACTACACTGCTACTTCAGAAAGGTTTGCGGTGGGCGCTCGCCGCTGTTTTAACAACGACAATCGTCGGGTGCGAGTCCATCATTCCATCCCTGGAAACGACAAGCCCTCAAGTTTCCATCCCTTCTATTAAGTCAGTTTCGGTAGATAGAAAACAACACGATGGAAAATTCACGCGCGCCTCAAACAAGCCGGTTAGCGACAACTCTGACGAATGGTTATCTCATATAGAAGTCCAGTACGACAGAGCGAAAAAACTTGTCGAATCTAAACTCGACGTTGATCTTGCACATATTGATTTACTCATCGTCGACGACGAACCCATTACCAGAGAAGTGGCACGAGAGTCGCGGCGTTTAATCAATGCACAATTTGGTGAAACCGATTTCTCAGCGCATTTCCTAGGCAAGGTGATGGATGCGCAGGTAGGCACCTATGCAGCGCTGTTCACCTCGAAGCTTGATGCCGTGATGGTAAGTCGCAATATGCTGAGTAATTTCGAGAATTCCTTACCCGATAATAAGTCGATTCGAGATGCAGCACTAATGACCCTGCTGATTCACGAACTCGTCCATGCGGCCGATGATGAACGTTACAAAATTCATGAGAACAGAGCACTGAACTTCCGCGCCTCTTTTGCTCAGTCAGCAACCTTTGAAGGTCATGCGCAATGGGTGACTCGTCAAATCTGCAAAGCTAACCAATGCTTGCAAGGACTTCTAGCGCTGGATAATTTCATGTTTAACAGAAACGCCCAGCCAGCCGCTCACTC
>CAZCKD010000096.1:0-5914 GCA_964498925.1 uncultured Granulosicoccaceae bacterium | reverse complement strand
GGTGTTCAAACATCCCCACTTAAGGGCGTTAATTTACGCGCTGACCCGTCTCAGCGCGAAGCTGCTATCGATGGTTTTACACGTTTGATTAACAGCATGATCTCCATGCAGCTGTACGATCAGTCCGAACCCGATCAGCCACCGATAGAAGTGACCGTACTACAAACTGAAACAGCAAGGACCGCAACCCTCTTTGCACGTACGCTACACGAGAATGCAGTGGGCACGGAAGAATCGATGTTTGATGAGTCAGTCGTTGTCAAAGCAAATACAGAGTCCGACCAATCAGAAATTAAAGCGCATATCTATCGACGCAATGATGATCATGCCAGCCCCTACCGAACAACGATTGCCGTATCGGGCACATACCTTGTGCAAGTCGCTGGTGAGACGTTTACGCACGTCACCATAGATGACTATGCTGTTCGCGTTCTGATGAATCTTAAGGTTGGTAAACTACGGCTATAAGAACTGCTATCTCTAATTTGTTACAGAGAATTGCAACTGACCATACCTAAGCGAAAGCAATACCATTAACTGAAAACCGGGTTTTCAGAAAATCCATCTGATCGGCCAACACATCTCTGTTGGATAAATAGAAAAATTCATACCGGTTGGGTACAAATGGAACGGCCAGAAGATGCATGTTGGCTTCTTCGGGTGTATGGCTGCCCTTACGATTATTGCAGCGACGGCACGCAGTCACACAGTTGGTCCAAACATCTCGTCCACCTCTGGACGTGGGCATGACGTGATCTCGTGATAAATCCCGGCTGGGAAAATCCGAACCGCAATACATACAAAGATGTTGATCACGAGCGAATAGCAGGCTGTTACTAAGAGCCGGAGTGAACGCATGCGTGTCTACTTTTCCATCGCATGCAATGATACTGGGCAACTTTAAAAGAGAGCGTTCGCCCGCTTTGTTGTAACCACCTCGTACCGTGTGAACGGTATCGCCGATACTCCACAGGACCTGGTCCTTTACAAGCAGCGTGGCAGTTTCCTGCCAACTTAACCAGGCGATGGGAGTACCAGCCTTGTTCAGGCGTAGTACTTTACTGTTCATCGTCAGTCAATAATTTTCGCTTTGCCCCCTTTGTATACCACAACGGGACGGCTGATTTATATCCTCAAAGCTACTAATTTACAGTTATGGTCTTACTCCACCTGCCACTCTTCACAAAATAACAGCGGTTTTTATCAACCAAAACCCAGAAAACCACCGGACTGACGCTGCCATAATCGGGCATATAAACCGCCGCTTTCTATCAGCTCATCGTGTGTACCCGTTTCAACAATACACCCGTGGTCCAGAACGATAAGCCGATCCAACGCGGCAATAGTTGATAAGCGATGCGCGACCGCAAGCACGGTCTTTCCTTCCATGAGCTGTTGAAGTTGCTGCTGTATCGTCGCTTCGACTTCAGAGTCCAATGCCGAGGTAGCTTCATCTAATACCAGAATTGGCGCATTTTTCAGTATGACGCGAGCAATGGCTATTCGCTGACGCTGTCCACCACTGAGTTTTACGCCGCGTTCGCCAACATGGGCATCTAGCCCCCTGCGACCATGTGGATCATATAAATCCGGTATGAAAGACATAGCCTCAGCTTGTTCGGCCGCCTTGATGACCTCATCATCACTGGCATCTGCACGACCGTAGCGAATGTTGTCTCTGATGGATCGGTGCAACAGCGAGGTATCCTGACTAACCACTGCGATGGAAGCACGCAGACTATCCTGTGAGACGTCTTGGATATTCTGACCATCAATGGAAATGGTGCCAATATTCGTATCGTGAAATCGCAGCATCAAATCTACCAATGTCGATTTTCCTGCACCTGATCTGCCGACAAGCCCGATTTTTTCTCCAGGACGAATCTCAAAACTGCACTCTTTAATGACTGAGCTACCTTGCTCACCCCTGTCATATTGGAAATCAACCGCATCGAATCGTACGTGGCCTTTGGGAACACTCAAAGGTTTGGCCGAAGGTTTATCGATTATCGACAAAGGCTGGGATATCGTCTCTATACCGTTTTGAACAGTACCAACGTTTTCAAATAAAGACGTTATGGTACGAAGCACCCAACTGGACATTTGATTGAGCCGTATCACCAAACCATTCGCCACCGCTATTTCACCCACGGTGATGATCTGCCCCATCCATAAGTAAATGGACACTGCAGCCGTGCCGGCAATGAGCAGCGTGTTAAGTACGGTGAGTGTGATCGTCATGCTCAGAATGGAACGCATGAGCACACGAAAAGCCCTTGTGTGTTTTCTTAGACCCTCTCCGGCAAAGTCCTCTTCCAGCGAATGGTGAGCAAATAGCTTTACCGATTGAATATTGGTGTAACTATCGACAACCCGACCAATCAGTGCGGAGTTTTCTTCTGACAGCTTTGCTGATTTTTTTCTCACCGGAGGCACCATGAAAAAAACCACGGCGGTATAGGCAATCATCCAAAGCACGATAGGCGCTAACAACCAAAGGTTGATATCGACAAAAAATAAAACCGTGCCGACAAGATAGATCACCAACATCCAGGCACCATCGACAATATTTAATACTGTCTCTCGAACCGCATGACCGGTTTGCATGACCTTTTGAGCGACACGCCCGGCAAAGTCATTCTGGAAAAACGTCATGCTTTGTCGCAACACATAGCGATGGTTCTGCCACCGTGTTGCGTTAGCCAGGCCCGGTGCAAGCGCCAGATTAATAATGGCCCGAGTTGATAACAGGGAGAGCGGCCGAATAAGAATGACAACCACGCCCATCCAGATCAATTCGCTGCCGTGGGCCGTCAGGAAAGACTCAGGTTTAGTAGAGCCCATCCAATCTAGAATACGGCCAAGGTAGATATAAACGTACAGTTCACTCAGGGCTGCAATCCCTGACAGGATTAACGTTGTAAGCAGTACGCCCTTTATCGGACTCAGGTAAAAGCGAAAAAAAGCCCAGGTGCCAAGCGGTGGCTGGGAGGCAGGCGTATCCCGCAAGGGATCGATCAAAGATTCGAAAAAACGATACACCAAAGCTTGAGCCTGACGATAGGATGGAACGTCAGCATAGCTAAATTCGGTTCAACTTCGCTATCTGAGGGGCATGTCTAGTATGCTGGTGATCTAGTTAATGGTATTACTTTCTAATAAGAGTACAATAGCCAAATAATAACTATTAATTGTGAATAAAACGCACATATAATTATGGATAAATACACGGAAATGCTGGTTTTCTCAAAAGCTGCCGACATGGGCAGTTTTTCAGCGGCAGCCCGAGAACTGGATCTAACCCCTTCAGCCGTCAGTAAACTGATCACACGCCTCGAAGATCGTCTCGGCGCGCGTCTGTTCCAACGCACCACTCGAAAATTGAGCATGACCGCCGAGGGACATGCTTTTAATGATCGCTGCGGGGCCATCCTTGATGAAATCAAACAGGCCGAAGATGCCGTCATGGCATTGCATGACAAAGTGACTGGCACATTGCGTGTCACCACCGTCTCAGCCTTTGCTCGACTCCAGATGATCAAGCTCATGCCAGAATTTATGGCGATGTACCCCGAGCTTCGCGTCGAATTGGAGCTTAGCGAACGAGAAGTAGATCTTGTCGGTGAGAGTGTGGATGTTGCACTTGTATTAAGCGATGGGCTAACTGATGAGTCTCTGGTCGCTAGACGGCTGGCAGTAAACAAACGCGTTATTTGCGCGGCACCGGACTACCTAGCAAAGCATGGCACGCCAAAGTCGCCAGAAGATCTGCTCAATCACAACTGTCTGACTCACTCAGCCATCCAGCATTTCAACGATTGGGAATTCGCAGCAGACTCAGGCATCCGAGTGCAGCGAGTAAAAGGAAATTTCCACACCAACAGTGCGTCAGCCTTGCATGAAGCTGTCAAAGCTGGCATCGGTATCGCTCGACTGGCAACCTATGTCGTTCAGCCCTCTATCGAGAATGGGATTGTGGTACCTCTACTACAGGACCATGCGGTTGATAGCTCAACGATACAGCTAGTTTATCCGCATCGTCGCCACTTGAGCAACAAGGTACGCGTATTCACCGACTTCATGGTCGGCAAGTTCACACCTACCCCTCCGTGGGAAACTCAGTAACGTCTAAGCGTACTGATCAAATCAAAAAAAGCCGCGATATTGCTATCGCGGCTTTTTTTGCCCAACTCTAAAGCGGAAAAGCTACAGAGCCTGCTCGCCTTCCTCACCTGTTCTGATACGGATAACGCGATCAACTGAATCAACGAAAATCTTACCGTCACCAATTTTGCCGGTATTGGCGCCTTTGATGATTCCCTCGATGCAAGCATCAAGGATGCTGTCACTGACAACAATTTCTAACTTCATTTTAGGAATGAAGTCGATAACGTACTCAGCGCCACGATAAAGTTCTGTGTGACCTTTTTGTCGACCAAACCCTTTGACTTCAGTGACCGTGATACCGGCAACACCTGCAGCTGCAAGTTCTTCACGAACCGCATCCAGTTTGAAAGGTTTGATGATTGCAGTAATTCTTTTCATAAATAGCTGCCTTCGGTTAGCGAGACGTTGATGAAATTTTATGGATGCTTAAGTCAGCGCCCATGTATTCTTCTTCTTCGGTCAACCTGATACCTACGACCATTTTAACAATACCGTAGATTACGAAGCCACCGATGGTTGCCACTACAATACCAGCAACCGTACCGATAATCTGACTCATCAGACTAACACCACCAAGACCACCAAGCGCTTCAGCACCAAAGATACCCGCTGCGATTCCACCCCAAGCACCACAAATGCCGTGTAACGGCCACACACCGAGAACATCGTCGATCTTCCACTTGTTCTGAGCAAGGGTAAATGCAACGACGAACAGTACACCGGCTACCGCACCAACCACCAAGGAGCCCATAGGGTGCATGACGTCTGAACCAGCACAAACAGCAACAAGGCCTGCCAAAGGACCGTTATGCAAGAAGCCAGGATCTGCACGACCCGCTAAGAGAGCCGCAATTGCACCACCAGCCATAGCCATCAGGGAGTTCATAGCAACCAGTCCGCTGATCCCTTCAACGCTTTGAGCTGACATGACGTTAAAACCAAACCAACCAACAGTCAGTATCCATGCACCTAACGCGAGGAAAGGAATGCTACTAGGAGCAAAGTTAGCAGAAGCTGTACCGTCATTAGAGTATCTGCCTTTTCTAGCGCCGAGGAGAATCACTGCTGCCAGCGCAATCCATCCACCCATGCCATGCACAACGATTGAACCTGCGAAATCATGGAAGCCAGCTCCGTAGTTGGATTCCAACCAAGCCTGGAAACCCATGTTGCCGTTCCAGACAACACCTTCGAAAAACGGATATAAAACCGCAACGATAATGATCGATGCAAGTAGTTGAGGGTAAAAGCGAGCGCGCTCAGCAATACCACCTGAAATGATGGCAGGGATTGCAGCCGCAAACGTCAGCAGGAAGAAAAACTTAACCAGTTCATAACCACTTCCAATAGCCAGCTCAGACGCAGGAGAGAAAAAGTCCACGCCGTAAGCTAACGGATAACCAATAAAGAAATAGGCGATGGTACATACCGCGAAATCAGAAAAGATTTTGACCAGCGCATTGACCTGATTCTTCTCTCTGACAGTACCTACCTCGAGAAAGGCAAATCCCGAGTGCATGAACAGCACCAAAATGGCACCCATTAATACAAAAAATACGTCGCTACCTGCTTGTAAAGACTCCAAAACAAAGCTCCTCAGCCGTAAAAAGTTTGAGGATCATAACAATGAGATTCAAAGGATGCACATTTTTGGAGCATCGCTTATAGTGAGCAAATGGAACATATTGAGATATTTTTACCCTTTTTTTGGACTTATATTCACTATTAAAGTCCATTTACCTACCTG
>CAZCKD010000095.1:5669-12897 GCA_964498925.1 uncultured Granulosicoccaceae bacterium | reverse complement strand
CTGCCCCCCAGCCTTTGTGCCGGTGGACAGCGACATAAAGAATTTTCATACCAGATGTTTACACATAGGAACAGAAAGGCAATAAAAGCACTAAATCAGACATATAGAGTTTTTTCGTCTTTTTTACACAAATATAAGGACTATTATTCCACCAAAAGCACCTTTACAGCCCATTCGCCCGATGATTTAACTTCATACTGAATCATCACCGCTCGTGATGATACTCGTTCACTTTCAACTAACCAAGCCAGTGCGATGACTCACCCAAGCCCATCAAAAAGTCCTGACGAACTCGATGAACTGAGAACAAAGTTGCGGAGCCGCTATGGTATGCCCGAAGCCGACGTTGTGGAAGAATTACTTGCTCAACTGACGGTGTCAGACACAGTATTAGATTCAATCGGTGACCAAGCAGAACAATTGGTCGACAAACTGCGGGCCAACAACGACCCGACGCTTATGGAAGCGTTTCTAGCCGAGTATGGACTGTCGACACCCGAGGGCGTCGGACTGATGTGCCTTGCAGAAGCGCTACTTAGGGTGCCCGATGCAATCACCATTGACGAACTCATCGCCGATAAGCTGGATTCATCAAATTGGTCAGCCCATTTGGGGCAATCCAGTTCACCACTGGTCAATGCATCAACATGGGCGCTAATGTTAACCGGACGATTGCTCGATGACTCGGAAAGTCCGACAAGCGCAATAAGCTCACTACTGAAGAGAGCTGGCGAGCCACTGATAAGAACAGCAGTCGCCCAAGCCATGAAGTTACTCGGCAAACAGTTTGTGCTGGGCGAAGATATCAATCAGGCCGTCGCTGAAGCAAAAGCTCAAGAGTCTGCAGGCTATACCTATTCTTACGATATGCTCGGTGAGGCAGCCTATACCTTGTCCGATGCAAAGCGATACCACGACTCTTATGCCAACGCTATAGCCCGGTTGGCTCAGGTGAAGGGTGCGAGCATCCGCGATAAGCCCGGTATTTCCGTGAAGCTCTCGGCCCTTCATCCGCGCTATGAGAGTACCCATCGCAACGCTGTTCTGACAGAGCTTTTCAGCTCCGTACAAATCTTAGCGCGAATGGCGGCCAAGTCTGATATCGGTTTTAACATTGATGCAGAAGAAGCAGATCGTCTCGATCTCTCTCTTGATGTTATTGAAAAACTATTGGCTGACGATCAACTCGCCGGATGGGATGGCCTCGGTATCGTTGTGCAAGCCTATAGTCGACGAGCCATGCCGGTCATTGATTGGTTGCTTGCTGCAGCAGAACGCTACGATCGCAAAATCATGGTTCGTCTGGTCAAAGGGGCTTACTGGGATAGCGAAATTAAGCAAGCACAGGAACTGGGCTTGGCCTCTTTTCCGGTATTTACCAAAAAAGAAAATACCGATGTCAGCTACCTCGCTTGTGCTGAAAAACTTCTCGCGAATCGACATCGAATCTACCCGCAATTTGCAACTCACAACGCACACAGTGTCACGGCTATTCGGTTAATGGCAGGTTCCGATACGGAGCACTATGAATTTCAGCGCTTGCACGGTATGGGTGAGTCCTTACATGAAACAGTTCGCAAAGACGCTTCGACCCGCTGCCGAATCTACGCACCAGTGGGGGCGCATAGAGACCTACTCGCTTATCTTGTTAGACGACTACTCGAGAACGGTGCAAATAGTTCTTTCGTCAACCAAATTGTGGATGAACGTATCCCATCTAAAATCGTCGTGAAATGCCCTGTCAGACTAGCGCGGCAGTCTAGCTCCTTCGAACATCCCAAGATCCTTCATCCAATGGACTTGTATCAGCCTCATCGCAAAAACTCGAAAGGGTTTCGAATCAATGACCCGGCATCAATAGGCAAACTTATCGATGAGCGCAAGGATTATCGGCATAAACAATGGACGGCATCCTCCGTGTTATTCGATCACGCGCCAAACGCTGCTGTTTCGGAAAAGGTAACGCCCGTTCATTCACCGGCCAATCCAAAGGACATCGTAGGTACGGTTAGTTACACATCGCATGACGATGTGTTGCACGCATTAAAATCAGCTGATGCCATGAAAACAACATGGCAACGTACTCCCGTGAGCGAGCGTGCAGCCGCATTAGAATCTGCTGCGAACGCTTTCGAAAATGCAACTGCAGAACTCTGCGCACTCCTTTGCAGAGAAGCCGGAAAAACCTTGACGGATGCAATTTCCGAGGTACGGGAGGCGGTGGATTTTCTTCGCTACTACGCGGCTGATGCTAGAGGGCTTAACGCAGCATCACCCGTTAACGTCTCAAACGCGCACGGCGTCGTTGTCTGCATCAGCCCCTGGAATTTTCCACTCGCTATATTTACCGGACAAGTTGCAGGCGCATTGGTTGCCGGCAATGTCGTCATGGCAAAACCTGCCGAACAAACACCTTTGATTGCCGCGCGTGCCGTTAGCTTACTGCTCGAAGCTGGTATTCCTCGCTTTGCTTTGCAGCTGTTAGTCGGTGATGGTGCATCCGTTGGAAAACAACTCACTCAATCACCATTAGTCAATGCCGTGTGTTTTACAGGCTCTACGATGACGAGTCGTCATATTGAACGTTCCCTGGCATCCCGCACTGATGAAGACATTGAACAAGGAGCAACTCCCAATCCGCTATTAATGGCGGAAACCGGAGGCATCAATGCAATGATCGTTGATAGTTCTGCGCTAACGGAACAAGTGGTGAGAGATACCTTAGCTTCAGCATTTCAAAGCGCTGGACAACGTTGCTCAGCGCTTCGCATGCTGTATGTTCAGGAGGAAGCCAAGGAGAGATTATTAAGCATGCTCACTGGTGCGATGGATTGCATGACCATCGGAGATCCCTGGAACATCTCAACCGATGTTGGCCCGGTAATTAATCAAACCGCCAGCGATAAAATCAAGCGCCACATTAAGGCGCATGCTGACAATGGAAATCTTATTCATCAAAGTCCGTTAAACCAAGCAGCCCAACGTAGTGACTCTTCACTATGGGTGCGCCCTACTCTGATCAGCGTCAATAGCATTTCAGATTTACCTGAAGAAATTTTTGGCCCAGTACTGCATATTGCTTCGTTTGACGCCAAGGACATTGAGTCCACGATCGACGATATCAATCACAGTGGTTACGGCCTGACCTTCGGATTACATACGAGAATTGACGATAGAGTTCAGCATGTTGTCGATAGCATTCATGCTGGCAACGTATACGTCAATCGAAATCAGATAGGAGCTGTTGTCGGTTCGCAGCCCTTTGGCGGTGAAGGCTTGTCTGGCACGGGACCGAAAGCCGGAGGGCCATGGTATGTCTCCAGGCTTATGAACGCGGCGGCACCGAGTACAACACTGCCCACTGATAACACCAATAACAACGGATTAGTATTGCCAGGCCCCACGGGTGAGAGTAATCACTGGAACGTCGTCCCGCGCTCGCCTGTGTTGTTAATCAGTAGCGATCCGGCGCGTATTGAAAACATTACACGTACGCTTGACACTTACGGCTGCCACTGTATTTCAGTAGATGTTCATTCTGCCGAGCATTCGCTATTGTCATTAATAGACAAGCATCAAGCAAAGCTTGTACTGGCTCCAGATGCTATTGATAGAACGCTGTTGAGTTATCGTCAGAAAATGGCGATGAGTGACGGAGAATTAATTCCGTTGATCGACAATACCGACGACCCCGGCAGGTTTTTCCATGAGCGCCACGTTTGTATTGATACGACCGCCGCAGGTGGCAACGCGAGTCTGCTTGGATCTGTTGATGAATAAGGCCATCAACAGATCCATGCACTAGCGACTACATAATTACTAAGAGAGATCTGCCAGTATGCCGTTCACGCTGTCTTTAGCATCGCCAAACAACATACGTGTATTTTCCCTGAAAAACAGCGGATTATCCACACCGGCATAACCTGTAGCCATTGATCGCTTTGACACAATCACTGTCTTTGCATTCCATACTTCCAACACTGGCATTCCTGCGATAGGGCTGTTGGGATTCTCCAGCGCAGAAGGGTTAACAATGTCATTAGCGCCAATAACAATGACAACATCCGTCTCAGGCAAATCGTCATTAATCTCGTCCATTTCCAACACGAGATCGTAGGGCACGTTTGCTTCTGCTAGCAATACATTCATATGTCCGGGCATGCGTCCGGCCACCGGGTGAATGGCAAATCGCACGTCCACTCCGGCACTTTTCAGCTTATTGGTCAGTTCAGATACCGGATGCTGGGCATGGGCCACTGCCATTCCGTAGCCGGGCACAATTACCACCGAACCGGAATCCTTGCACAGTGCAGCCACTTCGTCGGCCGTGATGGCAACCACTTCACCCTGTTCTCCATCAGAATCATCTCCACCGGCACTGGGGGCAGCGTCTCCCCATCCGCCCATAATGACGCTGAGAAATTTACGATTCATTGCACGACACATGATGTAGCTTAGGATAGCGCCGCTGGACCCCACCAGAGCACCGACCACAATCAACAGATCATTTGAAAGCATAAATCCAGTGGCTGCAGCAGCCCATCCTGAATAACTATTAAGCATGGAGATAACTACCGGCATATCAGCACCGCCGATGGCCATAACCATGTGTACGCCAAACGCGAAAGCCAAGAGTGTCATCAGCACTAAAATCACGGTGCCAGCAGTTGTACTATTCTGATCGTATGCACCAACGCCAGAATCAGGCGCGGAACCAATAAAGAAAAACAATAAAATCAAACAAGCGACGCCAATACCTAAATTCAATAAATGGCGGCCAGGTAAAATCAAAGGCTGGCTGGATAATTTTCCGCTGAGTTTTCCAAAGGCCACAACAGATCCGGTAAAAGTCAGCGCACCGATAAGAACACCCAGATATATTTCTACATCGTGAATTGTTTTTTCCGCACCAACGTAGAAGGAATCCGGTGTTAGATAGCTGGCAAAACCCACCAGCACTGCAGCCATACCGACAAAGCTGTGCAGGATAGCCACCAACTCTGGCATTTCAGTCATTTCGACTCGCTTTGCCAGGACGGCACCGATAACCCCACCAATACCAACAGTGACCAATAGGATGCCGTAATTCGAAACCCCATCGCCAATGACGGTTGCTAGTACGGCTATCGCCATACCGGCAATACCCGCCTGATTTCCTTGCCTAGCGGTTTCCTGTTTCGACAAACCCGCAAGGCTTAAAATAAACAGGATGGCCGCTATGATGTATGCGGCTGTAACCATTCCACTATTCATCCTATTATTTCCTGAACATTTTCAGCATGCGCTGGGTTACCAAGAACCCACCGGTGATATTGATACTGGCTATTAACGTAGCAATAGCCGCAAGAAAAACGACAAAACCAGACGTTGACGATATCTGCAACAAGGCTCCCACGACAATAATGCCACTGATGGCATTGGTCACACTCATCAAAGGAGTATGTAGTGCAGGGGTGACACTCCACACCACCTGATAACCAACGAAGCATGCGAGCACAAAGACCGTAAAGTGACTCATAAAATCAGGAGGAGCTACCCGCCCTACCAACAACAGAGCCAAGGCTGCCACGCCTGCGGCAATCAATCTGGCCGCCATGCTGATACCCTTGTCTTCTTCAGCGACAACAGGTGCAGCGACTGCGGCAGGCGCAGGTTTTGCGGGAGCTGCCGATAATTTTGGTGGCGGCGGTGGCCAAGTAATTTCACCGGCATTGATGACTGTTGCGCCACGAATCACTTCATCATCCATATTGACATCAATTTGACCGTCCTTGTTTGGCGTCAAATCGGAGAGTAAATGCCGTAGATTTGTACTGTAGAGCTGACTGGATTGTGCAGCCATGCGACTGGGTAAATCGGTGTAGCCAATGAGGGTAACCTCACCGTGCTTCACGACTTTGTCGGCTTGCGTTAATTTACAGTTCCCCCCACGTTCGGCCGCCAAGTCAACGATAACGCTGCCAGGCTTCATCGATTCAACCATGTCGGTCGTTATCAATTCCGGCGCAGGCTTCCCAGGTATTAAGGCTGTGGTAATGATGATATCCACATCTTTGGCTTGCTCACGGAACAAAGCCATTTCTGCATCAATGAACTCCTTGCTCATGACTTTTGCATAGCCACCCTCGCCGGCACCGTCTGTATCATCCGAGAAATCGAGCATAAGGAACTCAGCCCCCATACTCTCAACTTGTTCCGCAGCTTCTGGTCGAGTATCGAACGCTCTGACAATGGCACCCATTCCCCTAGCCGCACCGATTGCTGCAAGTCCAGCAACACCTGCACCGATTACCAAAACCTTGGCAGGTGGTACTTTGCCAGCAGCTGTAATCTGCCCGGTGAAAAACCGGCCAAATTGATTTGCAGCTTCAACGACGGCGCGATAACCACCGATATTGGCCATGGAGCTAAGCGCATCCATTTTCTGAGCGCGGGATAACCGCGGCACCGAATCCATTGCCAGCACCGTTACCTTTCTATCGGCTAGCGCAGTCATTAAGTCCTCGTTTTGCGCAGGCCAGATAAACCCCAACACCGCTGTGCCCGGTTTTAATAGCGCGACTTCGTTTCCAGCGTCTGACGATAATTGAGGTGCACGGACTTTCAGGATAATGTCCGCAGCTTCATAAACAGCGGCAGCATCTGCAAGCACCTGCACGCCAGCCTCAGCATAAAGTTCGTCTGCAATATTGGCAGCCTGTCCCGCGCCACTTTGAACACATAGTTCATGGCCTAACTTAAGGACATGGCTAGCCGTTTCCGGCGTCATCGCCACACGTTTCTCACCGGGATACGTTTCGGTTGGAATACCAATTAGCACGTTAAACTCCTACTGCGGCCCCGTGGTCCGAAGACTCAAGAAGGCTCGTTGACAAGGCCAGACGCAATAGCTGGCCGGTTTTTTTTAAAGTAGAGCATTACTTTATACCGCAGGCTTAGACAGATGCCTACTAATAGTGAATATAAGTTGGTGATTCTTCCCCATTGAGATACACAGTCGTACACCGTTAGGAATAGGAGGGATTGTGAGTCAGTGATATATATTCGGTCACTAACTAACTTACTCATGAATTTATATCTCTGAGGTCCGCTATTGAAGGAAGCAGACTCATGATAGAGATTCAGAGATGGTAAACGTTAGGCTGAACCTAGATTGCGGATTAATCAGACTGCCGAACCATCCGTCTTACTAGTACGACGTATGTATTTGGATGCACTTGCCGCGACC
>CAZCKD010000095.1:0-5569 GCA_964498925.1 uncultured Granulosicoccaceae bacterium | reverse complement strand
CGAACCATCCGTCTTACTAGTACGACGTATGTATTTGGATGCACTTGCCGCGACCTCATCTAACGTCGCTGGCTTCAAACCCAACGCTTGAAGAATATCAGCAGCGCCACGGAACAACAGCATCTCAGCCACTTTCACACCTAGCTCAACCGCTTCATTGTAGTGGCCGCGAGCATCAGCGCTTACCACGTTTTTCCCATCCGGAGAGGCCACCAGCCCACGTAGCCAAAGCTCTTTGCCGTCAAGTTGCGAAAATGCAGCTATGGGCACCTGACAGCCACCATCAAGGCGCGCGCTCAGTGCTCTCTCAGCCTGAACACGGTAGCTCGTTTCACTATCGTGCAGACGATCCATCAGTTTTATGGTGTCTTCGTCGTCAACGCGTGTTTCGATTCCGACAATGCCTTGTCCCGCTGCGGGCAATGATTCCTCGACAGTCAGTTCCTGCGCTATGCGTTCGTGCATATCAAGACGAATCAACCCGGCCGATGCGAGAATTATTGCATCGTATTCGCCGTCATCCAGCTTTTTCAGTCTTGTGTTGACATTACCGCGCAGGGTCAGCACTTCAAGGTGTGGATACTTAGCCAGTACCTGTGCCTGTCGTCGCAAGCTGCACGTGCCGACAATGGCACCGGCAGGCAACTCACCAAGATTTGAATAGCGGTTGGAAACAAGCGCATCGTGCGGGTTTTCCCGTTCGAGAATGTGTACCACTTGCAGCCCCTCAGGTACGACTGCAGGTACATCTTTAATGGAGTGAACAGCAATATCCGCATGGCCATCGAGAATGGCCGTCTCCAGTTCTTTGACGAAGAGCCCTTTCCCACCAATTTTGGCCAAAGGACTATCAAGCAGTTGATCGCCCTTGGTCGTCATTTTTACTAATTCAACCTGTATATCGTCACCCAAGGCTAATAGGCGAGACTTGACATCCTCAGCCTGCCAGAGCGCAAGTGGGCTTTCGCGAGTAGCAATTTTCAAAACCTTCATCGGGTGGGATCCCACTATTTGCGTGTCAGTTGCCGAGTTTCATCTATTGAGCAACCTCGAGCCCGTTACCACCGACAGTATGAGATTGCTCCGCTTTGATTTTAGAGTATTACGAGTGGCCGTGACACGAAAACCGAGCTGCAATGGGTGAAAGAGAATACCAACGACGAATTCGCACAAAAGCCCCCCAATTTTTCTGATTTTTAGCTCAAAGGACACTATTGGCCAACACGAAGCCGCTCCGTCATTGCAAATAATTGCAATAGATAGGTGAAAAACTGCTGTTCAGCGGTTGATCTGTTGAGCCTTCGCACGCTAATGGCGTAACATTGACCCCAGTAAATTCCAGCGCCTGCTGGATTCCATAGACCCGTCACCCACAGAACTGGAGTGCCCTTATGATCTGGATTACGACTTTATGCCTACTCGCTGTAGCGGCTTGGCTTTTTTTTAACGCGCTCAATGAAAGACGCTGGGTTGAGGCTCATAGCCATGACGAAACTGTTGCTAGTGACGAAGGCCTGATGCCGAGCCTGACAGCCAGAACCAAAACAGCCTCATCCGCTGATTCAGGTACTCCTGGCTACTCAGGTGACAGTGCGATCACGCGAGCATCAGACAAACTTAAAGGTGCAAAGCAGAAAGCATCAGACATGTATGAGCGAGCAAAACAGCCGGACGGCGCGTTAAGCGAAGACTCATTCGCTGGCAGAACGATGTCTAAAGCCAAGGAACAAGCTTCCAAGCTCAACAAGAAGATTGACGCCGGCATGAAATCAGCCTCATCCGTCAAAGACGGTTCAGCTGAAAGCGAAGGCTCCGTTCTCGGTAGAGCCGCAGCGAAATCAGGCGATCTGACGCAAAAAGCAGCGCAGAAAGTCAAAGCGTCAGCGGACTCACTGGTTGGTAAGACCAACGCTCAGGGTGAAGAAGGCATGATCAGCAAAATCGCTGGCAAAGTATCAGGTGGAATGGCCGCAGTTGACCAGAAGCTTGATCGCTCTATTGGCGAAAAAGGCGAGCAAGTCGCTGAGAAAATGTCAGATACCGCAAAGAAAGCGGCTGCAGCGACGGAACCTAAGTAAGTATTCCGAACGGTGTCGCTACCGATGTGGCGACACCGTTTTAGTAGTGGGCTAGCCCCACAATTCTTTAGATGAAGGATGCATAACGCTGCCTTCAAAAACGATCGCAGCGTCTCTGTCCTCCGCTAGCAATAGAGGACCATCCAGGTCTACAAAATCGACGTTTTGTGCAACCAATAAGGCAGGTGCCATCGCAAGCGAGCTGCCTACCATGCACCCCACCATAACGCCGAATCCCTGAGCAGTAGCTTCCTGCTTCAATGCCAGCGCCTCAGTCAGCCCACCGGTTTTATCCAGTTTTATATTAATAACATCGTATTTACCCACCAGATCGGCCAAGCCTTGCCGGTCATGACAGGCTTCATCGGCGCAAACCGGTAAGGGTCGATCGCGTCCGAGCAATGCCTCATCGTCACTAGCGAGTAACGGCTGTTCAACCAATGCCACGCCAAGCTCTAACATGACAGGCGCTAACGTATCGTAATCCTCTGCCGACCAACCTTCGTTGGCATCAACAATAAGCCGGCTATCAGGAGCCCCTTCACGAACAGCGCGAAGACGCGCGATATCACCTTCTCCGTCACCACCCAGTTTAATTTTCAATAAGGGTCTGGCGGCGTTTTTTGCTGCCGCAATTTTCATCTTTTCAGGTGGCTCGAGCGATAAGGTGTACGCCGTAATGACTGTCCCAAGCGGATCTAAACCGGCCAGCTGCCAGACAGGTTGCCCGGATAGTTTCGATTCAATATCCCAAAAAGCACAATCCAGAGCATTGCGCGCAGCACCCGGTGCCATCACGTCTTGCAGTTGAATTCGATCAAGACCATCGGCAATTCGCTCACGCAAAGCCTCAATTTGGTCACAAACCGACTCCAATGACTCGCCGTATCGGGCATAGGGAACACATTCTCCCTGCCCCACCTTGCCGTCTTTTTCCAAGCGCACGGTCACGACCTGAGCCTCGGTTCTGGATCCTCGGGAAATGGTAAACGTACCATCCATCGCGAAAGTATCCTTCACCACGCTGAGCTTCATACCCTCACTCACGACAAGGCATCAACCAAGCGGTCTGCTCCATGTCTGAAAGGATCGACACAAGGTAGCTGCATACGCTCTTCGATGTCGGCCAATAACGCAACCGCTTCTTCTTCATTCAAAGCCGACGTGTTGACTGATATACCGACGACCTGACAGTCAGGATTAACAAAGCGGGCAAGGGTCAGAGCAGTGTCACGCAAAAGCTCCAGACTGGGTAGTTCATAGTCCGGCAAGCCACGCATGTGAGCACGGGTTGGTTCATGACAAAGAATCAGAGCATCCGGTGCGCCACCGTGAACCAATGCCATCGTAACGCCTGAATATGACGCATGGAAAAGACTACCTTGGCCTTCGATAAGATCCCAATGATCGGCATCGTTGTCCGGAGTCAGCCACTCAACAGAACCTGCCATGAAATCTGCAACAACCGCATCCAACGGAATGCCACCGCCGGTAATGAGAATGCCGGTTTGTCCCGTGGCGCGAAAGGTTGCTTTCATATTTCGCTCTAGCATGGTTTTTTCCATGGCCATCGCTGTGTACATTTTTCCTACTGAGCAATCAGTTCCGACCGCAAGACAACGCTTACCTGTGCGTTTTTTACCGCTTGCGATCGGAAAATCGATCTGCGGTATGCGAACGTCGAACAATGATTGCTCGTGCTTCTCAGCCAACGCAACCAAGGTTGGGTTATCAGAAAGCAGATTATGCAAACCCGACGCGATGTCCATACCCGATGCAAGTGCTTCTTCAAACGTTGTATTCCAGGAGTCGCTGATATGACCGCCCCTGTTTGCTACGCCGACAATTAAGGTTTTGGCACCCGCCTTTACTGCCTCTTCAATCGTCATATCAGGCAGCCCCATATCCGCCTGACAACCTTCCATCCGAAACTGACCTACACAGTTTTCAGGGCGCCAGTCTTTAACACCTTGCGCAACTTTCGCCGACAACGCATCAGGCGCATCACCAAGGAACAACAAATAGGGAGTAGAAAGCATATCGAAAATTCCGAAAAGATTGACTGAACGAAAGAGACCACCTGAAACCACGCAAAATGCGCAACGAACAATCCGGCAGCACTCATCGCTTGAACTACCGCGATTCTATCCCTAGAACAGGTTCACCGCTGTGCTGCACGCGGCATTGCCGGGGACCAGCTGACGAGTCGCATAGGTTCCAGATAAGCCAGTGCCTACAGCGTCTTCAGATATTCCAGAACAGCGTTTCTTTCTGAATCCGACAAATGATTGCCGAACGGGTGCCCAGTGTTTTTGTACCCACGCAGCTGCGTATCGTAAACATCGGTAGGCTTTGTCGACCCCATTTGTGATCGATCAACAGGTTCAAACTTCCAACCTAAATCTCTCTGATCATAATCCGCTTTGTTCTGGGTATTTTGCTGCTGATGCCGCCACAAAGCTGGGCGAATTGACTGATCCAGCACCGCTCGTATGCTAGGCACCGAACCATTATGAAGGAATGGTGCAGTCGCCCAAATACCATCTAAGGGTGGCGCCACGTAGCCTTTGCCAGGGGCTGCAATCGAGATCTGACCGTAAAAGGAACGATTGTACCAATCGCCATACGCTAACCCTTCCGTCAACGCATACTCTATCAGTAGAGGATCTGTCTGAACCGTCTCTATCGGCACCAACCTAGACGGATAAACAGGGTCTTCACCGTAGGTCCCATGACACTGCGCGCACGTTTCATTGAATAGGGACTCGCCTTGCTTAGATAGGGCAACATCTATATCAAACGGCCACTTTGGCGGCTTCAAGCTGCTGATATAAGCGCGAATGTCTGCGGCATAGGCATCAATGGCCTTGAGTTCAACCGGCGAATCTGTGCACATCATGGATGCCGCCATCATGATTCGAGCATGATCCCCGCGGCCTTCGCCCATACTGAACATGGCCGTTTTTTTACTCATTCTCCACCAGGGTGGGACACTGACTGGCGGCGGATCAGTTGGCGGCAAAGGCATGAGTGCAACATCGGACCACTCATTGCTCTCAGCATCTCTATGCGCAATGAGCGCAAGCGTCAGATTGTTCGCCGGGTTCACACCCACCGTGTGTGTCTTAGTATGCGGTGCAATCGCAGCCACTCTATCGGCATAACGCTCCCACACCGCAATTTCATCTTTTCCACGGGTTAATAGTCCGGCCCGTTCGACAAAAACAGAAGCGTTGCGAGTAAAGTCCAGAAATTCATTACCCAATCCGATGACCAGTTCGTCGAACAAAACGGTGCCATGGCAGGTCAGGCAATTTTGCGTAACCACCGATCGTCCCGCCGCATCCTGAATCAAATTGTTGCTAAACGGCAGACCGTTCGCAGCTGGGTTTCTTCCGGCGACTTCTGTCACCGGAACCCCGGCAATCACATGTCGAAAGACACGCTCAGGTAGGCCGCAACTGACATAGTCATTTTCAAGGAGTGCTCGC
>CAZCKD010000094.1:0-12958 GCA_964498925.1 uncultured Granulosicoccaceae bacterium | reverse complement strand
GCTGTTGCACGCGACAGCATCAGTATCGTTGGTTCTTCAACGGTATTTCCATTCGCTACAGTCGTGGCCGAGCGATTCGGCAGAACAACCGACTTCAGCACACCGAAAATAGAATCCACAGGCTCCGGCGGCGGTTTCAAATTGTTTTGCACAGGTATCGGTGTTGAAACACCGGATATCACAAATTCTTCACGTCGCATGAAGGTTAGCGAATTCGATTCTTGCCAAGACAATGGTGTCACAGACATTGTTGAAGTGTTGATCGGCTTTGACGGCATCGCGGTAGCAAATTCCGTGAATGCCACTCAGTTCGACATGGGCACTAAAGAGCTCTACCTGGCTTTGGCTAAGACAGTTCCTAACCCAGAGAATGCAGACGAGTTGATCGAAAACCCCTACTCCCTGTGGTCAGAAATCAACGCCGATCTGCCTGCCGTAAAAATTGAAGTTCTGGGCCCGCCGCCAACGTCTGGTACTCGCGATGCCTTCGTAGAGCTGGCGATGGAAGGCGGTTGTGAGCAATTTCCAGCTGTTGAAGCACTCGATAAAGATGACTTCAAAGCGGTTTGCCACACCATGCGTGAAGACGGTGCCTATGTCGAAGCCGGCGAGAACGACAACCTGATTGTTCAAAAGCTCGACGCAAACCCTGATGCATTAGGCATCTTTGGATTCAGCTTCCTGGAACAAAATTCAGATATGGTTCAAAGCTCAATCATTGATGGCTTCACCGCTGATTTTGATGCCATCGCTGACGGAGACTACAACATCTCTCGCCCACTGTATTTTTACGTTAAGGCGCAGCACGTTGGAACCGTTCCCGGCATTGCCGAATACCTAGCTGAATTTACCAGCGAGCAAGCCTGGGGCGAAGATGGCTACCTGGCTGACAAAGGCATGATTCCGTTGGGTGACGAGCAACGCACGACAGTCGGTAATGCGGTCAGCAGCTTGGAAAAACTGAATCTTCAGTAGAACTTATTTTACAATTCGGTACGTTCGAACGGGGTCTTGCTTCATAATTTGAGGCAGGGCCCTTTTCCATTTTGAACGATCGCCTACTTTTAATGCCGCCATGATATCGACCACGACGCTTTTTCTGCTGACCTTGGGTTTGGGCCTAGCGACCTTTATTTACGGTCGAAGTCGCGCCTTTTCCGTGGCTAAAGGGCGCGGTGGCGTCAAGACCATGCACTCCCTTCCCAGTCACTACGGCATGATGGTGGCTCTTTGGTGCACCTTGCCAGCCTTAGCCATTATTGTCGGTTGGAAACTGATTGAGCCGTCCGCCATTAGCAGTTTGCTTGATTCAGCTATCCCTCCAGCCGTCATGGAAAAAGGGACAAAATCTGTTGAGCTGTACAAAAACGATATTTCAAACCTGGTGGATTCAGGGCGATTTGCAAGCATTGAAGATCCTGAGAAATTAGCTGCGGCTACCCGCCTACACAACCTTCAAAACACCAGTTCTTTAGCACTCTTTGTTCTGGCTCTAGTCGCTGCAATCATCGCTGCAGTCTTTGCGCTTAAGAAAATCAAGCCCGATACTCGCGCCCGAGTTATCGTTGAGAAAATCGTCCAGTACTTTCTGGTTGCCTGCGCATCACTTGCCATTTTGACGACATTGGGAATCGTGCTGTCGGTATTATTCGAAGCCTCTCGGTTTTTCCAGCAGGTTGGGTTCCTGGAATTCGTCACCGGCACTAAGTGGAGTCCGCAGACAGCCATTCGCGCCGATCAAGTCGGTGCATCAGGTTCATTCGGTGCTGTGCCATTGTTCTTAGGTACCATGCTCATCTCATTTATTGCCATGCTAGTGGCGGTGCCTTTCGGGCTAATGTCTGCGATTTATCTAGCCGAGTACGCGAGTAAATCAGTGCGCAGCGTCGCCAAGCCCTTATTAGAAATTCTGGCGGGAATTCCTACCGTTGTTTATGGTTTTTTCGCAGCGCTGACGGTTGCACCGGCTTTACGCAATCTGGGACAGTCCATCGGGTTGAGCGTATCTTCCGAAAGCGCATTGGCCGCCGGGGCCGTTATGGGGATTATGATTATCCCTTTCGTCTCATCACTGTCTGACGATGTTATTACGGCCGTTCCGCAAGCGATGCGTGATGGATCGTATGGCTTGGGTGCGACGCAGTCAGAGACCATCAGAAAAGTGGTTATTCCGGCAGCCTTACCCGGCATCGTCGGTGGAATATTATTAGCCGTCTCAAGAGCTATCGGTGAAACCATGATTGTTGTGATGGCCGCAGGACTAGCCGCCAATATGACAGCAAATCCGCTAGAGGCCGTCACCACGGTGACCGTGCAAATCGTCACCCTTCTCACGGGCGACCAAGAATTCGACAGCGCTAAAACCTTAGCGGCGTTTGCCCTGGGTTTGATGCTCTTTGTTGTTACTTTATGTCTTAACGTTATCGCGCTCCACGTCGTGCGCAAATATCGGGAGCAGTACGAATGAACACGCAGGAGCAAACGACGCATTCAGCTCAGGTGACAGACCGGGTCAAAGCGTCGCTACAAAAACGCTACGCTGCTGAAAAACGCTTCAAGCTGTATGGCATCTTCGCCATCGGAGCAAGCATCGCATTTCTATTCTTATTGTTGTTCAGCATTGTCAGCAAAGGTCTACCCGCCTTCTCTCAAACCTTTGTCAAACTGGAAATAAATTTAGCCACTGATACATTGGGTATCTCGGAGTCTTCTACCAGCGCAGAACTTCGCAAGGCAAATTATTCGGGTGTCATCAGAAACGCGCTAAGAGAACGCTTCCCTGAAGTCACAAAACGAAGAGATAAAAAAGAGCTTTACAAGCTGATTAGTACCGGCGCTCAATACGATCTTTATGATCGAATCGAGGCTGATCGATCACTACTAGGCACCACGCAAACGCTGTGGGTTATGGCGGATGATGAGCTTAGCGCGGTTATTAAATCCAAGGAGGATCTCACCGCACCCGACAGCATCGTAACGCGTCTCAGCGATCAACAAATCGGTTGGGCAAAGATGCTTAAAGACAACGGCGAAACCGATGTCAGGTTTAATGCCACATTTTTCGAAAACGGAGATTCGCGTGAGCCGGAACTTGCTGGCATCAAAGCGGCGCTTATGGGGTCTGCGTTCACACTGCTGATAACGTTTGCCCTGTCGTTTCCAATAGCGGTTGCCGCCGCTATTTATCTAGAAGAGTTTGCGCCACAAAATCGCTGGACCGATATTGTTGAAGTCAACATCAATAATTTAGCGGCTGTCCCCTCGATTGTTTTCGGATTACTGGGACTTGCAGTATTCATCAATTTCTTCCATCTACCGCGCTCCGCTCCAGTGGTCGGTGGCATCGTACTCAGCTTGATGACTCTGCCCACTATTATTATTTCCAGTCGAGCCGCTTTGAAAGCTGTACCGCCATCCATTAGAGAAGCGGCACGTGGATTGGGCGCATCCCCGCTACAAGTGGTGACGCACCATGTTCTGCCTTTGGCCATGCCGGGTATTCTGACAGGCACCATTATCGGTCTTGCTCAGGCGCTGGGAGAAACTGCACCACTCCTGATGATCGGTATGGTCGCGTTTATTGTTGATATTCCAGCCTCTGTTACGGATGCAGCAACCGTGCTTCCAGTACAGGTTTTTCTCTGGGCCGATAGCCCGGAAAGAGGATTTATGGAAAAAACATCCGCTGCCATCATGGTACTGCTGGTGTTTCTGATTTGTATGAACGCATTAGCAGTCATGCTACGTAAACGCTTTGAAAGGCGTTGGTAGGAGCAAGACAAATGACTAAGAATTTCACACACGATATACCGACGCAAGTCGCAGCAGGAAACTACAGTGTCTAACTCCGCTCAAGAAGCTTTTGACAATCTAAAGGAAACCGTCGGCTCCCCAACCGTTGACAATCCTAAGATGCAAGCACGTGATGTCAACGTTTTCTATGGCGATAAACAAGCCATATACGATGTCGATTTAGATATTGGTCAAAACGAAGTCATTGCGATGATCGGCCCCTCAGGCTGCGGCAAGTCCACGCTTCTTCGTTGCATGAATCGAATGAACGATACGATTCCAAGCTGCCGGGTTACGGGCGATATTTCACTCGATGGTGTCGATCTATACGGCAGTGATCTTGACCCAGTACTACTTCGGGCCAGAGTCGGCATGGTGTTCCAGAAACCGAATCCATTTGCTAAGTCTATTTATGACAACGTCGCTTATGGTCCACGCATACACGGTCTGGCGAACAACAGAGCAGAGCTGGACGATATCGTTGTGGACAGTTTGCGAAAAGCCGGTTTGTACGATGAGGTGAAAGACCGCATCGATGCGCCGGGCACCAGCCTATCGGGTGGACAACAACAACGACTGTGTATCGCCCGAACGATTGCCGTTAGTCCGGAAGTCATACTGATGGATGAGCCTTGCTCAGCGCTCGACCCCATCGCGACAGCGCGCATCGAAGAACTCATCGATGAACTTCGCGAGAATTTTGCGATCGCAATCGTTACACACTCTATGCAACAGGCAGCGCGTGTATCGCAACGAACTGCCTATTTTCATCTCGGCAAACTTGTCGAGGTGGATGACACAAATACTGTTTTCACAAACCCTCAGCACGAGCTGACTGAAAACTATATCACCGGCCGTTTCGGATAACGCAGAGAAAACTATCATGGACAAGCTCCATCTCGATCAACATATTTCTCATCAGTTCAATAAAGAACTGGAAGACATTCGCAACAAAGTGCTTACGATGGGCGGCATCGTTGAGCAGCAGGTGTCTAATGGACTCACCGCCCTGCTTGAAGCTGATAGCGATCTGGCGAAAGAAGTGTCAGAGCGGGACTACGAAGTTAATAAACTCGAAGTCGAAATCGATGAAGAATGCACGCAGGTTCTCGCTAGACGACAACCGGCTGCCAGCGATTTGCGCTTGATAGTGACGGTCATCAAAGTCATCACTGATTTAGAACGGGTTGGCGACGAGGCTGAAAAATTAGGCCGATTCTCTAGAGACCTCACCAAGATGTCTTCTGATATGCCGAGCTATCGCAAAGAGCTAAGACACCTTGGCGAACTGGTTAAGTCCATGCTTCGCGATTCGCTGGATGCATTTGCGCGAATGGATGTGGAAGCTGCGCTTCGAATTGCTCAACGTGACGAAGACGTCAATAGAGAGTACGAGACATTAGAGCGCTTGCTTTCCACTCACCTCGTTGAAGATCCTCGCCAAGTATCGAACCTCTTCAAAATCACCTGGTGTGCGCGCGCACTGGAACGCGTCGGCGATCACTCGGTTAACATTTGCGAATATGTTGTCTACCTGGTGAAGGGACGTGACATTCGCCATACCAACATGGATCAAATCCGATCCGAGATTATGGATTCACCTGAGTAGTACTGACTCTTTAAGTGCGATACTGAAATAGGCTGGGCAGTTTAGATTTTAATCTGCCGTCTATCATTTCGAGGACTACGCGACTCGTCTCAAATTTATCTGCTGCGATCATCGGTGCGAGACGAACATGGTCGTCTGCATGACGCCATTCAAACTGATGGTCGGCACCGGGTTGGTGGGAGAAAAGATCGTCTAGCTGTTTAACCAGTGGACGTATTACACCGGATTGCATTTCGACATCCAAACGCACCAATTGCTCATCCAAAAATTGCGCGTTTAGAGACTCTACGGACATTTCTTCCAGCGCGATGTTCGGACCCGCTAAAGACTTACAGCTTTCTTTAAGAAATAACCGCCCTGTTCCTTTTAACGCGGTTTTTTCAGCTGAACAGACCGGTGTTGAAAAACCCATGGCAACAAGACTGGCATCCAGATCCGATCGAGTCATGCCCAGCAACAGCGCATCAATACCGACACGATCGGCTGATGCCGACATAGTCAGTTGTGTTGTAGAGTTCTTTGCCATGTTTTCTACACCCTCTCCAGTCGCCTGAGAACTTAACGACAACTCATCATTAATACCGTCATCAATACGTTCATCGGCAGATGGCAGGGACGAGCACGCGCCCAATAGCATTGCCGGTGCGAAAACGCACGCAGCCATACTCAATCGCGAACGTCTTGCCATGACACGTTTACGTCTTGTTATGAAAACCGCGCCAAACAATGACAACCAGATCGGATGCAATGCTCCACCGCGCCTTACACCACCAACACTAACAGCTCCGGTTTCATTTGCCGAGCCTATGGCAACTTCATCCGGCTCCAGTTTGCCAGTGTTCTCAATATCTGACGTCTCTGGGCCCGAATCACCGGCATTGCTTGTTTGAACACTGTCGAGGTAGCTGTTTATCCACGGTTGAAACTCGGAGACATTCGTGTAAACACCGTAGAAGTTCGGCAAACCACAACCATTACCGAAACTGGTAATACCGACCTGAACCTGCTGACCATCAATTTGAGTGAACATAGGGCCGCCACTATCACCCACGCACGAATCTATTCCACCTTCTCGAAACCCTGCACACACCTGAGTATCTAAAATAGTGCCTTGATACGACTCTGGTAAGTTGCACTGCTCTAACGGAACGATAGGCACAGAGGCATCTTGAAGAAGCGTCGGATAAACTTCGTTGCCATTGTTATCAACACCCGTTGCGCCCCACCCAACGACGGAGGCCATTGAGTCATAAAGCGACTCAGCATTACCTGAAAACAACGTGGCTACAGGCGCATCGACAGCGGTGGCCAGTTCGAGCAATGCAATGTCATTTCTCAGTGTCGGAGATGCATTGTTATATTGCGGATGTATAAAAATGTTGGTGACCACTGTTTCTATCAAGCTTGAGTCGGAAATATCATTACTACCCACTATAACCCTAATTTCATCCGCCCTTGTTGCGGTCCCGAAAGGGCCGAACATGCAGTGCGCGGCAGTCATCACCCACCGGCTATCGATAACGCTGGCTCCGCAGAAAAAACGATCTTCCAACGGGAAAGAACCTGAGATTACAATACCGGCCATAGATGGATATTCACCAGACTGGGCATTGCCGCCGCCCAGCACACGAGATGTCAATGTTGGTGAATTAATAATGGCATCGCGCGGGTGAGCATCGATAAACGCCTGAACGTCCGTATCCGGACCGTCCAATCCAAAGTTATCTTGCGCTTTTACCGTCGAATATGGCGACAACAAAAAACCTGTAAGCGCTAACTGCATTGCCAGACGAGCACGTTTTTTCGTGCGCTCGTTATGCGATTTACCAATGGTTCGATTGCGCGAAAAAAACGTCCGCAACATGTGAAGATCCTGAGTGCTATTTCAAGATCAATTAACGGCCGTAACGGTTATTTACGCATTCAGACTGGTGACGAATGTGAAGTGACGTTAGCTCATGATCGCTTAACTTGAACTAACCGAGGTTTTGCTAGCGAACAGCACAACGACGTCTAAACAAAAACCCGACACAGAGCACAAACAGCGCTAGCGGATGCATAGCACCTAAGCTCAAGGAACGACTTCCACCCGAGTTCGAAGCTACAGGCATGCTGACAACTGTGCCTTCACGACGGGCGACTAGGTCGGGATCCTGTTCGGGAACATCGATGAAATTGTCTAACCAAGGCAGAAAATGGGACACGCTCGTATAGATGCCATAGAAATTCGGAAGCGCACAGCCGTTTCCAAAGCTTGTGATGCCTAGCTGAACAATCTCACCCTCCTCAATGATAAACAACGGTCCCCCGCTGTCACCGGCGCAGGAATCAACACCACCTTCAATAAAACCGGCACAGACCTGTCTATCAGTAACCAACCCCTGATAAGAAACAATAGAGTTACAGCGCGCTAGCGGCACGATCGGGACCGTTGCGACCTGCAACTGAGATGGAAACGTCGCATTATCTTCGTCAATAAATTCCGTTGCTCCCCAACCCGTGATGTAGCTAGTCTCACCGTTGTAGTCTTCGGTTTCACCGGGAAACAGATTGACGATAGGTGCATCGATAACGGTCGCCAGCTCGAGTAAAGCGATATCGTAAGGCGGCAGACTTAATTCATTGTTGTATTCGGGATGAACAAAAATATTGGTCACTATCGTTTCTTCATCTGGTATGTCGGTTTCCAGATTTCTGACACCTGCGACCACTCTCATTGATGAAGGTCGCACTATCTGGCCAAACGCACCGAACACACAATGTGCCGCAGTCATGACCCACTGCTCAGCCACAACGGTTCCACCACAGAAGAAACGATCTAGAAGTGGAAACGTGCCGCTTCTGACAATGGCCACTAAGGAAGGCCAACTATCGGCCTCCGCATCACCACCGCCGATTATGCGCGGCGTAGCAAAAAACTCCGTTGGAAAATCAGCAGGCGGGTTAGAAATTATTCCATCAAAATTATTTCCGGATTTAAAGTCCTGGCCGAATAGTGATGCACTCGATGACAATACAAATAAAGCAACAGCGAGTTGCTTCATCCACTTTGTACTCCCGCTTTTGAAAAAGCTTCCGTCCATATCAGCGTCAATGTCAATCGCAAGAGAAATTTAATCAGGCTTCAGGGCGAGTTGTTTGCATAGCAGCACCTTCGCCGAATTCGGAATAGAACGCCTTCAATGCCGGTTGGCGCTCTCTCCAACTGAGACGATCCGACGCTCTTAAATCCAGATAATCAAGAGCACAGACAGCACCAATATGCGATAAGTTCAGCGGCGTTGAGTAACTCGTGAGCGAGTTAGCAAGCTCATCAACCCCTCTTTCCAATGATTGAAACCAGCGATCCACCCAGCGCGCAGATTGTTCATGAGATTCACGACGATGGAGTTCACAGGCAATGTTAAAGGTTGCATCTAACAAACCGTCTGTCAAAGCCAACTGCCTTAAAGCTGTAATTCGATCTTGCCCCTGAGGTATCAACGAGTCTCCGGACAAGCCATCCAGATACTCACAAATAACGTTGCTATCAAATAGAGAGGCTCCATCAGCAAGTACCAATGTCGGCACCTTGCTCAGTGGATTAGCGCGCAGATGATCGTCAGTTGCTTCATAGGGATTTGAAGTAAGGATCTCGACCTGAGCATCCAGACCTTTTTCCTGGATAACAATGCGCACCTTGCGAGCGTATGGGGATAATGCGGAGGAATACAGTTTCATGGCAGCCATTAGAGCATCGACGGAATGACGATCATAGCGCTAATTCCAGCCGAACCGCTTTCCAGTGCTTTTGGTAATAAAACTCGACAGTGGGTTGGCCATTGCCACAACCCCGGGACAAGCCTCGCAGGGGAATTCAGGTTCAAATTATTGAGCTAATTGGCGGAGAGAGAGGGATTCGAACCCTCGATACGAGTTACCCCGTATACCAACTTTCCAGGCTGGCGCCTTCGACCACTCGGCCACCTCTCCGTACTAGCTATCGTGCTACTGCAAAACCTAAGCCGACTAGTGTAGCGCGTTATGGGTCTGGTGTGCGACCCGGCGTGTAAATCGGCGATGGAAATTGGGCGACATTGCCATCAAGTTCGACCACTTTGGATACACCACGCTTTTCGACCATATCGATGCGGATAATGGAATGCATGGGAATGATAGTTTGACTGACGCCATCAAACTCAGATTTTAGCTTTTCTTCACCCGGATCCACTAAAACGGTCGTATTGGTGTCAAACACCAGATCTTCGACCATCACAAAGCCATAGAGATCGCCCTGATAGACCTCACGAGCGTAGATTTCGAATACCTTGTCCTGACTGATAAAGCGCACTCGGTATAGGATCTTGTCTTCAGTCATTTACGTCGTCGTTGCTGCGCCTTGCGGCGGTGGCGAGGGTGAACAGGAATGATTCTGAGCTTGGAAGCTACCTTAGGTTCCATCTTGGCGGCTATCGCTATCTCTTCGATCTCCTTAGGCGTCAACTCGTGGACTTTGCCACGGGCTAGCCAGCGGGGCAAATTAATGGGGCCGAAGCGCGTTCTGATGAGTCGGCTGACCTGGAACTCCTGAGACTCCCAAAGACGACGAACCATACGATTTCGCCCCTCTTTTAGCGTAACCCGGAACCATTGATTGGCGCCCTCAGCATCCGCTTCGGCCACGATTTTCTGGAATTTTGCAGGTCCGTCATCAAGCATGACACCTTCGCCCAGACGTTTGACCACATCCGGACCAACCCGCCCGTTGACTCTTACCGCATACTGGCGTTCCAGCTCAGACGAGGGATGCATCAAGGCATTGGCAAGCTCGCCATCATTAGTGAGTAGCAAGAGCCCCAGAGTGTTGATATCTAAGCGGCCAACCGCTATCCAGCGACCGTGATGCAAACGCGGCAGTCGATCAAAAACGGTGCGACGCTTCTCGGGATCATCGCGGGTAGTCACCTCACCTAATGGCTTGTGATACAGAATGACACGCCTTAGGTCCTGATCATCGGAGACGACTTTATAAAATCGGCCTTTAACCGCAAGGTCGTCGTCCAACTTGGCCCGATCGCCGAGTTTGGCCAGTTGTCCGTTTATTTTGACCTCACCTGCGGAAATCCAGGTTTCCAGCTCTCTTCTGGAGCCTAAACCCGAGTTCGCCAGTATTTTTTGCAGTCTTTCAGCCATGACAGGAAGTCTACCGCAGGCATGCCGATAACGGCGAACAATCCGATGTTTTCAACTAATAAACACCTTGCCGGTGCGGCACGAATTTGACTCATTTACTGCGGCCGCCTTCATTCTCGTTATAGACTGCAGCTACTCGATCCCCGACTGTAAACACGCCATGACTGACCTCGCATTTAAACCACTCAATATCGCCGTTCTGACCATATCGGATACACGCGGCGAGGCGGAAGACGTATCGGGCAAAAAACTCGTCACAGCCTTAACCGATGCGAACCATACCAATGCCGAAAAGAGCATCGTCAGAGATGATAAGTACGCTATCCGATCAGTGGTCTCCCGTTGGATTGCAACACCTGAGATTGATGTCGTTCTAACGACGGGTGGCACGGGTATTACAGGGCGCGATGGGACACCGGAAGCTATTAAACCCCTGCTGGATAAAGAAATTGAAGGCTTCGGTGAAATGTTCCGCGTGCTTTCCTACAACGAAATCAAAACGTCGACATTGCAATCCCGTGCGTTGGCAGGCGTTGCTAATGCGACCTACATCTTCGTGCTTCCCGGCTCTAGCGGTGCTTGTATGACAGCTTGGAACGAACTAATCAGTCATCAGCTGGATGCGAGAACAAAGCCGTGCAATCTGGTTCAGCTTATGCCGAGATTAAATGAGGTTTAGCCGACCCTTTACCCGGATCTTATCGCCAACCTTTCGACTCTTTGATTAGTTCATACGCCTTTTGTATGTGCTGCGTCTTATCCGTGGCTAACCGAATCATCTCGTCGGGCAATCCTTTTGCAACCAACTTGTCGGGATGATGCTGACTCATCAGCCTTCGGTATGCCCGCTTAACCGTTGCTTTGTCATCAGAAGACTCAACACCCAGTACGGCGTAGGCGTCGCCAATACTTAAGCGACCAGAATCCTGAGGTGCTTGCCTTTGCTGGCCACCGGCTTGTCGGCGGCGCTGTCCTTCACTCGCACCCGGTCCGCCACCGGCATATGTCTGATCCATGCCCATGCTGAAACGCACAAGCATTTCCAGTTGCTTAAATGAATATTCGGAAAATCCGAGAATGCCTGCCACTCTTAGCAGTGCCTCCTCTTCATCCGGCGACATCACACCATCAGCCAAGGCCGCTTGAATAAGAATTTCGACAAACATCCGGTATAAGCTGGTGCGCCGTTGACACTCCTGTCGAAACTGCAAGACCAGTGCTTCTGCATCGAAGCCCTCTTCCTTGCCTTCATTGAACAATTTGATCGCGGCGGTGCGTAAATCTGCGTCAAGCTGCATGCTAGACATGACCGCTTCTGCGAGCGCTATTTCCGACTTATCGACCCGGCCATCAGCCTTTGCGATATACCCCATAACAGAGAAAGTCGCCGTGAAGAAAGCCATCTTGATTCGATCAAGATCCCCGGGGGGGAGATCCTCTTCCAGGTTTTCGTGGGAGAGCTGCAACTGCATGCCCTTATCAAAGGTATGACCCAGGGCCGCACCGAGCACCGCGCCGATAGGACCACCGATCAGGAAGCCAAATGTGCCTCCCAGTAATTTTCCCCAAACCATGGAATATCTCTACCTATTTAAACCGCTCGGCCGCGTTCAGGCTCAACGCACAAACACAACTCGTTGAGCAATGTGGTGGCAAAAACGCCCGGAGACAAGAGGAAATCGATTTTTAACGTGGATTCATCCAACCATTCATGCGACAAGTCCACAGCGTTGGCGCGTAGAGCACGACGTTCCTGTTTTAACCCGGCCTTCTCCAGAGCCAAACAGACCGTGCGGTAGTTTGCCAAGAGTGGCTCCTCGAAAGTTGCGCATTCGGCCTCTGTAGGATTCCGCCCTCGCCCCCACCATGGCGCGCTCGGATGGATATCAAAGGCATCTAATCGTCTGCGTAATTCATCTGGCGATGAGTTGTCCGCCTCAAAGAAGCTTTTGGAGCCATCTAGCACAACGGGTTCGCCGCCTAGAAGCTCATGCCAGTTATCGTTTTTTACTCTAGCTGCACATACCGAGTTAAACAGTGCGCTTCTAGCTGCTGAGAGCCATAAGGATCGCTGCTGCCTGGATGTACGCTTTTTAGGATTTCCAAACCATTGCTGCGCGCGTCTGAAATTCTGACCACCATGACCAAAGCGTTGAGGGCCCAAGTAATTGGGGAAACCACGCTCTCTTATCAATTGAATGCGTTTTTCTAACCGCTGCTCCCCATCCGGCTGTTCTATTGCGCCTTGCCATACGACATCTCGCAGCGTAATGGAAAAGCGATTGGCTTGATGGGCCCCTCTGCGCAGTTTTTTTGCATGTCGACTGGCTCGTTTAATAAGCGCCTGCTTAGCCCCATTCGAATCATTCTGAGCAACTTGCTGCG
>CAZCKD010000093.1:1503-13052 GCA_964498925.1 uncultured Granulosicoccaceae bacterium | reverse complement strand
GGTCAGATTCACCCCATGTTGTATGTGAAGATAATTCGTGATGACGGCTCGGTGGTAGAGGCAGAACCCTTCGACATGAGTGACAGCGGGTTTAGCGTTGAAAATGAATTCATGTTTTTCAAAGCTGGCGCTTACTCACAGAACAACTCTAGCCCGACTCCAGACACCGACTTCGACAGAGTGATTTTTTATGCGCTTGAGGCAAGACACTCCGCACCTCCAGCAAGCAGCGATGTCATTGCCAGCCTTCCGAATTCTGCGGCCAAGCAATCAGAGACAGCCGATGAAAGCCTATCTATCGCGACAGCCGTACCGGGAATCGTTTTTGACGATATGTTTGCTGATGGGCGTCGAGAAGACGGTGAAGACGCTCACGACACTAACTGGTGGACAACAACAAACAGCAGTGCCATTGAAGTCTCGACAGGTGCACTTGGCTTAGTCAGTGGCGGATCCGGCCGAGGGATTAGGACGACCTTCGCGCCTCAAAATCTAACGGACGGTCAGACTTTGAAAGCCACATTCACTTTTACAACCCCAGTGACAGTAGGCAGTAACCGCGACTCCGCCCTGCGAATTGCCTTTCACGACAAGCTCAATAGAACTGAACTGGAAGGCGATCTTTCAGCGTCTTCTAAAAAACCGAATAAGACGTACGATGGCTTGCCTGGATACATGATTGATTTCGACATTGGTATGGATGACGCCAAGAAAGCAAACATCGATATTCGAAAACACACGATAGACACACACGGGCGCCTCTTAGGAACCAGCAAAGGTTATAAGCGCTTAGGTAGTGGAGGTAACGCTTACGCGTTCAAACCAGAACAGATTTATTCTGGAACGATGTCCATAAAGAAACTAACGGGCGGCCTGGAAATATCCGCATCACTGACTCAGTCGGGCAATGTGCTTAGCGAATTTACAGTATTGGACGACGGCAGCGATTGGAACAATTTCGGAATGCTGGCGTTTCACGTAAACAGTAAAACGTTCGGTTCTTCGAAAAAACCCAACACACCTGACAACGGTATCGACTTTAGTCAGGTGAAGGTTGAAGTGTTGCCTTAAAAGCGGAATTACAGTGATTTATCGGACGGTGATTTTCACCGCCCGAATTTTTAGGGGTTTAAAAACTATGGATTGTTCAACGAGCGATCATTAGCTGCATTCGCCTGCCGCGCTCGAGGATGCGCTTCATCATAAACTTGCGCTAAATGCTGGAAATCCAGATGCGTGTAAATCTGCGTTGTGCTGATATCCGCATGACCCAGTAATTCCTGAACTGCCCTTAAGTCACCACTACTCTCAAGCAAATGGCTGGCAAAGGAATGACGCAGCATATGCGGGTAACAATCCCGATCAAGCCCTTGTGACTCGGCCAGTTTCTTTAACCGCATTTGCACTGTTCTAGGCGCGATGCGTTTACCACGCGAACTTAAAAAGACGGCCTTATCATCAGCACCCGGCAAGCTACGTCGATAACCCAACCATTTATTGATGGCCTCAATCGCGTGAGCACCAACGGGTAGATCACGGACTTTACCGCCTTTGCCGGTTACCCGAACCTGGCCAACACTTAAATCCAGATCAACAAGATCGATACTGACTAGCTCCGCTAGACGCAAGCCCGATGAATACATTAATTCGAACATCGCCAGATCACGGCAGATCATAGGATCATTCAAATTTTGCGATAGCAATCGGCTGACTTCTTCCGGGTCTAAGGTTGCCGGAAGAGATTTCTTATCCTTAGGGGCAAGAATATCCTGTGCTGGATTGATCTCGCACTTACCCAGTCCCATCAAAAAATTGTACATGCCTCGTAAAGCGGAAAGCCTACGAGCGAGAGATCGTCCGGCAATGCCAGAACGATGCTGCTCTGCAACAATCGCGCGAACGTCATTACCGTTCAGCGCCTGCCAACTTTCAATGCCTCTGTTCTTTGCAGACAGCGCAATGGACTTTAGATCCCGTGCATAGTTGCTCACAGTGTGCGGTGAACATCGACGCGCAACCCGAAGGTCTTCCAGGTAGAAGTCGATTTCGGGTTGAAAGGCGCTCATTTTTTTGCCACCTTCGCAGTTGCACTGTAGCTGTGCAAGCGTCTACTCAGAAGTTCGCCCATCTGATTCAGAAACATCACACCTTTGCACGACGAGAAACGCGATACATCGCGACTGGTCAGCATAACGACGCCCATCTGTTTCTCGTGATGAAGAGGTATGAGAGCAGCAGAGGCGATATTGGAAATATCCTGACCGACAAAACAAGCCATCTGATCTGCGCTAGGTAAACCGCACAATGTCTCACCCGATTCGAACAGCTCGGCAAATAATTTAATGCGCTTGTCGTTGTGAGCGACAAACGTTAAACCTTCGGTGTTGTTCAACTTGCGGCGGCGAGCGGCGGCTGCACGAGTCACAGTCGCATTAGCGGTTTTGCGGGCTTCTTTATCTTTGTCAGACAGCTTGCGGGAAGTCGCCCGGGCAGGTTTGTCATCGAGCAAGAACAGATGAACTTCATCGGCGTTAAAGTTCGTTTGTAAGCTGGAGCGAGTCAATCCAACAATCTCTTCCAGCGAGGGAGCTGAAATGATGTCCTGAAAAAGAACGTGCAACCTTTGGTGAAGGTTTTCGTTCTCGCGCGCTACCTCAATGAGGTCTCGCAAACTGTTTTCCAGTGTGCCGCACTTACCCCTTAAAACCGACACCTGCTTTTCAATGAGAGAAACTGCTTTTCCCGATTCATGCGGGATACGCAACCTGGGTAGAAGATCCTGATTGTTGTTGAAAAATTCAGGATGAATGGTGAGGTATCGAAGGACCGCCTCATCGTTTAGTTCGTTGCCCGGATTGGATTGTTCGAGTTGCATTGCTCTCTACATTCTTGTGATGCCCTCAAAGACTGTAGAACATGGTCCCGTCATTTCAATTGAAGTATTTTCATCGGGCCAATGAATTTGCAGATCGCCACCGGGTAAGGTCAACGTAGCCGTATTGTCAAGTAAGCCTTGTCGATGACTAATGGCAAGCGCTGCACAGGCACCCGTTCCACAAGCGCGCGTTTCACCCACACCACGCTCAAACACCCTTAATAAAGCATGTTTAGGCGATATCACTTGAATAAAGCCGACGTTAACCCGCTTAGGAAAACGTTCATGAGATTCCATTAAAGGACCCAGTTTTTCGACGTCAGCTGTCTCAATATCATCGACTTGAAAAAGAACATGAGGATTTCCAATACTGGCCGATCCAACTTGCAACATTTCACCGTCTACTTCCAGCTCATAGTACAAAGCTTCTTCTTCTGCAATAAAGGGAATATGAGACGGACGGAAATCCAAAATACCCATCAAGACGGTTACTTCTCCATTGTCTTGAAGCTCGAGCGTGATGACTCCAGCCATCGTATTTACGCGAATGGATGTATTAGTCGTAAGCCCCTTATCGAAAACAAAGCGAGCAAAGCACCGAGCACCATTGCCACAATGTTCCACTTCATCGCCATCGGCGTTAAAAATCTGATAATCGAATTCTGCATCAGCTACAGATGGGCTGTTGACGACGAGCATCTGATCAAACCCGATACCGGTGTTTCTATCCGACAGTGATCGAATGCGTTCCCGGTTGAGTTCCAATTTGCCCGACAGGTTTTCAATGACCATAAAGTCATTGCCCAAGCCGTGCATCTTGGTAAACGCTACCTCATTCACGGCAACACTGATTCCGTATTGAATAACACGTCCATCTCTTCACGCGCCCGAACAACATGGGCTGTGTCCCCATCTACCATCACCTCGGCTGCGCGCGGACGTGTGTTGTAGTTGGAACTCATCACGTAGGAATAAGCACCTGCAGACCTGACACAGAGAAGATCGTTTTCTTCTATGGCAAGTTCGCGCTGCTTGCCCAGAAAGTCAGCAGACTCACAGATGGGGCCTACAACATCGTAGGTTTTTGTTTCTCGAGGCAAGGTCTCGACAGATTCAATGCCTTGCCATGCGCTGTAAAGGGCCGGGCGAATAAGATCATTCATTGCCGCGTCAACGACGGCAAAGTGTCGATCTTCATTGCTTTTTAAATATTCCACTCGCGTTAAAAGGACACCTGCAGGGCCCACGATATAACGGCCTGGCTCAACAAGAATCTCCAGATTACGCGTACCAATGGCCTCGCGGATGCATTGCGCCCAGGCAGCAACATCAAGCGTTGATTCACCATCGCTGTATTGGATCCCCTGCCCTCCACCGACATCAATATGAGACAAGTGAATGCCTTCTTTGCCCAGTTCATCCACCATATTGATCAGCAGTGCAACAGCATCTCTGTAAGGCTCAAGCTTGGTGAGTTGAGAACCAATATGGCAATCAATACCGTGCACATCAATGGACGACAGCTCAGCCGCTCGACGGTAAGTGATCATGGCATCGCTCATCCCAATGCCGAATTTGTTTTCTTTTAAACCGGTAGAGATATACGGGTGTGTCTGCGCATCGACATCCGGATTAATTCGTAAAGACACATTCGCGGTAGCGCCGTGTGCCGCGGCGACCGTTGCCAGCCTTTCCAGCTCGGCGGCAGACTCGACATTAAAACAACGAATCCCGGCTTCCAGCCCGACTTCCATTTCACGGACACTTTTACCGACACCTGAGAATACGATTTTAGAGGCTTCCCCTCCAGCAGCCAGTACGCGCTTCAGCTCGCCCTCGGAAACGATGTCGAATCCCGAACCCAATCGCGCGAGAATATTCAGCACCGCGAGGTTGCTATTGGCTTTAACGGCATAACAAATCAGATGCGGGTGCCCTTTTAAGCTCTCAGCAAATTCTTGCCACGCCGCTTCAATGGCAGCGCGGTTGTAGACGTACAAGGGCGTGCCGTACTCTTCTGCTAGAGAAGACAGGCTGACCTGGTCGCTCATTAAAGAGCCGTTGTCACGATGAAAAGCTGTCATGGTCAAAATACGTATTCAATAAATGTTTCAGTGGGTCTTAATGACTACTCTTTTTCTTTCTTCGGGTCGTCGTCTTCATCCAGAGCCTCTTCAAGCTCTGTCTCTGTGATGACCGTATTCACGTCACTACCTTGCGTGCCAGCGTCTTGTTCCTGCAGAGACTGCTCTAACTGCTCCAGCTCCTGCTGCGTAAATTCGTCGGGCACAAGATAGAGATCCCCCTTATTACCGCAAGCCGTGAGACCAACCGCAACGAAAGCCAATAGTGCTGTCGATATACCGAACTTCAATCTCATGACCGGCACTCTTTAGTGAATGGGGCTTTGGAGTATACTCGCACCTCGCCTAAACCACGTAAGCGCAGTTCCTCCTATGTCCCAAAACCTGCTCGAGTGCATAGAAATTCAAACCGGCGAAAACCCACAGTTTTCAGTTATTTGGCTACATGGCCTAGGGGCAAGTGGTGACGACTTCGTCCCAGTAGTGCCGGAGTTGAAATTGCCCGAATCGCCAGCGGTCAGGTTCCTTTTTCCACACGCCCCCGTCCGCCCCATAACCATCAATGGCGGTATGGCCATGCGAGGCTGGTACGACATTACGTCCTTGGAATTCGACAGCCGTGAGGAAGACGGACCGGGCATCAAGGAATCTGCCAGCCAGGTCACTGACCTGATTGAACGCGAAATTAGCCGTGGCATATCAGCCAACAACATTCTGCTGGCTGGATTTTCTCAGGGTGGTGCCATTGCACTCTACACGGGCTTAACGGGCAAACACCTCGTCGGGGGCATTTTGGCTCTGTCTACCTACTTGCCTATTCATGATGAAGCACTTCCTCAGATGACGGATGCGCATCGTGCCTTGCCGGTTTTTATGGCCCACGGTCAATACGACGATGTCATCCAGATTCAGTACGCAGAACGATCAAGAGACGTTCTGCAAGGACAGAATATCGATATCGAATGGCGGACGTACCCCATGCCGCACAGTGTGAGTCCCGAAGAAATCAGCGACATCGCGGCATGGTTTAAACAAAGAATGTCTTAGTGCGCTGGCCACTAGGCGCTAATAGGTATTAGCTAACCGTTGATGCCCACGTTCAATAGCAGATTTAACCGTCGCTGGCGCAGTACCACCGATGTGTGAGCGCGCATTGACTGATCCCTCTAGCGTGAGTACGTCAAAGACATCCTCGGTGATATCTGCACTGAAAGACTGTAATAAAGACAATGGCATGTCTGCTAGATCCTGCTCGTGCTCGACGCCATAGGCAACAGCCTCTCCGACGACTTCATGTGCATCACGAAACGCCAAACCTTTTCTGACTAGGTAATCGGCTAAATCTGTCGCCGTGGAAAAACCTGCCTTTGCTGCTGCCAGCATCTCTGGTCGGCGCACTTCCACAGCAGGAAGCATGTCTGCGAAGGCACGTAAACAGCCCAGCAAGGTGTCCACCGAGTCAAACAGCGGCTCTTTGTCTTCCTGATTGTCTTTGTTATAGGCCAGTGGTTGGCTTTTCATCAGCGTTAGCAGGGACATTAAATTGCCATATGCCCGCCCTGTTTTTCCACGCACCAACTCCGGCACGTCCGGATTTTTCTTCTGCGGCATGATGGAGGAACCTGTACAAAAACGATCCGGTAATTCAACGAACCTGAATTGCGCCGACATCCATAACACCAGCTCCTCAGCAATGCGTGATAAGTGCATCAGGCTGATGGCTGTGTTCGAGCAGAACTCAATCGCAAAATCCCGATCGCTGACAGCATCCAGAGAGTTTTCGCAAACCCGGTCGAAGCCAAGCAGTTCCTGGGTGATTTCCCTTTGAATAGGGTAGGACGTTCCTGCTAAAGCTGCAGCACCCAACGGCATGCTGTTCAATCGAGAACGTGTGTCAGAGAGACGATCAAGGTCACGCAACAACATTTCAAACCACGCCATGACATGATGGCCAAAGGTAACCGGCTGAGCAGTTTGTAAATGTGTAAAGCCAGGCATGATGGTATCGGTATTGGCTGCAGCCAGACTTAACAAACCCTCCAGCAAACGCTTGTATTCCGACGCGGCAACATCACATGCATCGCGCATGTAGAGACGAATGTCGGTTGCGACTTGATCGTTTCGCGAACGTCCGGTGTGCAATCGTTTTCCCGCATCACCGATTTTTGCGGTTAAGGCTGATTCGATGTTCATATGAACATCTTCTAAAGCGACAGACCATTGAAAATCGCCTGACTCAATATCTTTCTCAATCGCCGAAAGGCCATCGTGAATAGCATCACAATCGTCTTCGGTTAGCACCCCGCTTTTCATGAGCATGGTCGCATGGGCTTTTGATCCAGCAATATCTTGACGATACATGCGTTGATCAAAATTGACGGAGGCCGTGAATGCCTGAACAAACTCATCGGTTGATTCAGAAAAACGCCCGCCCCACAAAGTATGCGAGCCGTTAGCGTCTTCTAAGTTTGCATCATTGCTGGATGAGTTCGAAGGTGAGGAATTGTCAGTCATCGGATTTCTAACGTCATATATAGAGAGTCGGTGCGCACGATCGCCTGTGAAATATACAGCATTGCTAGGGAAAGTTTATCGTCTGCGTAAAACGAATGAATGTTACGCAATTGACTTATGACGATAAGCCCAGCTAGATCTAAACAAACAGCAAGTGAGCTCAAAGTAATTCATGGATTTATTACAAACAATGCTTCAACATTTTTCTTGTTTGGTTAAACCGTAAAAGTAGCCCTCATTTTTCATGAGTGACTCAACATAAAAACACTCAATACAAAGTGCACTCAAATTCATTTTTCATGGGTTAAAACTCAGCGTTAGTAATGCAAGCAATCGTAAACTTTTGTTAGACGGTCAAAGCTCTTTCAATAAAAAAGCACAACTTAAAAATCATAATTGTCTTTCTGAATACAAACCTTACGGAACATTTTCTAAGCTTACGAACGACCAAAATCGATAGCAGTGTTTATCACCATAGTTATTTTCATCAACGAATTAAAAAATATTTTTCAAGCTTTTTAGTTAGTAAGCATTCAAAGCAAGAATTCGCATTAACTAACAATGAAGGATTGATTTATAAACTGCGTGCTCTTCCCCCATCCAAGACATGAAAACAAACGCAAACTTCCAATCCGTGAAGTGAACAAAACGCTGTTATACAAGCATTAATTGTTTGTTTATTCGTGGTCGGATTTTTTCAAAGCACAAATTTTCGCATTGTCAATGTGATACTGTTCGTCGGACTTTAAGACAGTCAAAACATCGTCGGCAAACATGCTCAAGGTATGACTTGCCACCGCCCCTAGATGTATCCCTTGCTTAGCTTGCTAGCGCGCGTTTTATAGGTGCGTAAGAAATGCTCAGCGCTGATTGTCGGACAAGTAAACAACGGTTAAGAATAAATACTAACCACTAATTAATACGTCAGAGATCTGCGAAGATCGATTAAAACTAACGCTACTTAAGGATTAGATAATGCGAGTACTTAACTCACTCACGGTTGCCATTTCATTAATGCTTCCTTTCGCCGTTTACGCAGATGGCACACCAGAAGAAGCTGCTTTAGACGAGGCAGAAAAAGTTGTTGAAGAGCAAGTGGGTGAACCTGCTGCAGCCAAGGCGGCACCAGCAAAAAGCGCAGATGTTATTCAGGTGGTCGCAGAAAAACCGGCTAACACTATGGAGTTCTACTCCAGTGATAAAGCTGCTGAATTAACGTACGAAAAAACAGGCTCCGTACTTGGCTTGAACAACACACGTGCACGTGCAGGATTCCTGATCACTGAAGAGCGAGACAACGTTCTTACGGGCGCAGTTATGTACGATGTACAACCTAAGTTCTTCCCTGGGTTCAAACTGGCTTTTGGTTCTAAGGTTTACGCTGGATTGTTAGGTGTAGAAAATACAGATGTCGTCGCGTTCGCTGCCAACATTGAAGTGGGTTACCAATTTCCTATTAAGCAATTTCCTTTAGATCTAGGCGCATCTCTTGGCTACGCTCCGGACATCCTCACCTTTGGACAATCGGATCGTGTTATCGATTGGACTGTTCGCGCAGGACTTGGCTTAACTGACAACATTGATGGTTTTGTTGGGTTACGCTTTTTCGAATTCGACACACGACCTGGCGATCGCAAATTAGATCAACAAGCGCACATCGGAATCCGTTGGAAGTTAAGTAACTAAATTTCTGTCGCTTTCTATAACAACGTAAACCGGCACCGTTAGAAGTAGAACAGAGGTTACGGTATTTACAATAGTGCGTTGCCCCTACGGAAAACGCACTGGCAGTTCTAAAGGCAGTTGTCTACCATGAGTGTTAGACAGCTGCCTTTTTTCGTTGATGAGCTCTCAACTTATTCACATTCTGATCACCCGACCTAGCGGACAAGAAAAAAATCTTGTGGAGCATTGTGAAGCGCTTGGTCTATCAGTAAGACATCTGCCTTGCATCGACATTAAACCGATACAAGTACCCGATATCGAGCTGGACAAGATTCTCCAAGCCGATTGTGTGCTGTTCACCAGTCAGAACGCTGTCGTGCACGCCCACTCCCTAAAACCTTTTCCATGGCCGGATTTACAAATCCACGCCATCGGCCGAACAACCGCTGATGCACTACACACTCTTGGTCAGGATGTTCATCTACAACCTGAAGAGCCCTACAACAGCGAGTCCTATCTGCGACAACTCAACATTGTTGATACGCAGCGTCTGGTTATTGTTAAAGGCGAAGGCGGAAGGCAGCTTATACAGCAACAATTGTCCGGCGCAGGCTGGAGCGTCCAAACGATCGATGTTTATAAAAGGTCGTTGCCGTGCATGGACAAAAACGTCATCACCAACTGTCTGCAAAACCCGGTGCCAGACATCATCAGCATCACTAGCAATGAATCGCTGACCAATCTACAGTCGCTTGCCCAGGAATATTGGCCATCGCTATTAGGTGCATCACTGGTGGTCAACAGTCAACGCGCTAAATCACTCGCCGAATCGCTTGGATTTACCTCCCGTATTGAGGTCGCCTCTCCAGCCGGCGATGAGGGGCAGGTTCGTGCCATCAGCCGTTTGTTGAACCCCTAGTCCTTTAAATTGAGCCCTTGTGGGAACGCGAATTTTTCTATTTAAGAGATATTCGATTCGATACCCTCAACAGCCCTGCACAATCCTGACTGTGCACTACACTTCTCAATGCTTTAAAGGTCATTGCGACTTTTATAAGCGGCTGATGTAAAGCCATTTCTTTTTTTGCATTGAGACATTGAGGAACACACAGTCGGGTGAACGACTCGGGCACTGACAAACGCGCCAATCAAGAGGTGCTACAAGCCGTTGACAATATTCAGTGTCGTTTCCTGGAGCGTATTGGTGATCGGGTGGCCAGCGGCCTTTCGATGGCGGAACTCAGCCAAGAGCTGATTATCGAGGCATTGCACATTGCAGATGCCCACTATGGCTGTGTCCTACAGGTTGAATCTGACGGTAACCTGGCCCTGTGCGCGGCAGTCGCCAAGGCTTTCGACGGCTCCATTTCGCGACAGCACGATACGCTGCTTAATCGCAAACCAGACAATTTGATGACCGATGTCATCCGAACGAAAAAAGCCACGTTTAGTAATGACGTCGGGCAAATGCTGAGCGCGAACCTCCCCAGCTGCCACCCGCGCGTAAACGCATTTACCCTGCTTCCCATTCGGGATAAATCGCAAGTCACCTCCTTATTATTTCTAGCAAACCCTGAGCGTTCGTTTGATCTGGTGCTGATCAACCGACTGCAGTCGATGCTCGATGCCTTTATTCGCATCCATCTCAATAGCATCGTCAATCAGGGCATCAGTAATGTCATCGCCGATATCGGTCAAACCAGCCGTCAGTTGCTGACCTTGCTGGATACGACCTACGATGGCGTCATCACCATCGACGAAGATGCCGTGGTAAGCGCATTCAATCCGGCAAGCGAGCGGATGTTCGGTATCAATGCCAATCTAGCCGTCGGCTCCTCGCTCAGTAATTTCTTTTCGAAGGACATTCTCACCACGATTCTCGATCAGGCAGATACCTTTCTCAGAATCAATCGCGGTTGTGATTCGAGGCCGACTCGCTTGAAAGATGTGCAAGCGACACGCACCAGCGGACAGGAATTCGCGGTGGAGGTCAACGTCTTTCATACGCGTATTGGTGATGAGGTGTATTCCACGCTTGTCGTTCATGATGTGACCGACCGGGTACAGTCCATCAAGGATCTACAGGATACGGTGGTGCAGTACGAGACGCTGACCAAGCTTGCGCCTGTGGGCATCCTCAAGCTCAATCGAGAATGGACTTGCGAATACGCTAATGATCTTTGGTGTGAATTGAGCTCACTGTCTACGTCAGATACCTTGGGTAGCGGATGGGTCGATGCCCTGCACGATGACGACAGAACTCAAACACTCATCGATATGCATGCCGCTCTGAAATCCCGCGAAACGTTTAATCAGGTGGTCAGGCTCACACGCAATGATGAGCAACCGCGATATGTCAGCATCAACGCCACCTGTTTACTGGACGAGCTTAATTTGCAAACCGGTGCGTT
>CAZCKD010000093.1:0-1403 GCA_964498925.1 uncultured Granulosicoccaceae bacterium | reverse complement strand
CAACAGGTAGCCGATCGAATTTTAGTGACCGTCGCTGAGGACGATGTTGTATCCAGAATTAGTGGCGACCACTTCAGCGTTGTGCTCAGTGGACATGCCGACGTTATAGACGCAAACCAAGTGGCACATAATCTTGTTATTGCTCTAAAGGAACCGTTCTTACTCAAGGTAGATGAAGCGTTTATTACAGCCAGTATCGGCATGTCAATCATTACAGACACATCGGCAGAAAACGAAGACGATGCTTCCACACTGATAAAACAAGCCGATGTTGCACTGCATAGAGCCAAAGCTTCCGGACGTTCGAGGCATGTATTTTTTACACCTGAACTGGATCAATCTCAAAAAGATAAATCTGCTTTGCTCACCAGTTTGCGACGAGCTGTCGATAGACATGATTTCGAATTATATTATCAGCCGCAAGTATTGATTAAATCGCAACATCTTCTTGGATTCGAAGCACTTCTACGTTGGCCACAAAAGTCTGGCGCGTACGTCAGTCCTGACAAGTTTATTGATGTACTGGAAGAAACAGGACTCATTGGAGAACTGGGTGAATGGGCGCTGGGTCAGGCCTGTGCACAGCACCGCATCTGGTTAAAAAAAGGGCTGATCGGTCCAGCCACAACAATGTCTGTCAACGTGTCTCCTAGACAGTTAGGCATGCCTGGCTTTGCTGAACGTGTTGAAGCTATTTTAAAAAGGCACAGTATGCGACCCGATGCACTGATTCTGGAAATAACAGAATCTGCCATGGTGCAAACAATAGAAACCGACATCATCCATAAGCTTAAACAGCTTGGCGTACAAATATCACTGGATGATTTTGGAACCGGATATTCATCGTTATCATATTTAAGTCAATTGCCACTTGATCACTTAAAAATAGATCGAAAGTTTATCGCTGACGTGTCACGGTACCCGCATGCCGTATCGATAGTTAAAAGCATTATCGCTTTGGCAAACACATTAGGCATCCGCGTCATTGCCGAAGGTGTTGAAGACGCCGGTGTTTTTCCACTGTTATTGGAACAAGGGTGTGAAGGCTACCAGGGCTATTACTTTTCAAAGCCCCTGCCCGCACGCGAGATGGCGACTCGCCTTTCTAAAATCGAAACCGTCAAACTCAGCCACTATGCCAACTTTATAGATTTGGATGAAGAAGTGCTGGCGTGAGCGTAACCATCTGAGGTCAGTTAGCAGATAATGGGGACAAGTACCACACGCCGGTTATTGATGTGACAAACAAACCTCGACTATCCAGACGAAATCCACCTGCAGGCGTCGGTATCGTACATATAGGGCCCGGCGCATTCTTTCGAAGCTTCATCGCCACCTATACCGATGCAGCCATGAAGGAATCTGGCGGTCATTGGGGAATCACCGCCGTTAGTCTGCAAAGT
>CAZCKD010000092.1:8190-13145 GCA_964498925.1 uncultured Granulosicoccaceae bacterium | reverse complement strand
AACGGCCATCCGGGTGAAGCTCCTGTGCGGATGAATCTTAGCTTGGGCGACACCCTGGCTGGTATGCACGCCACAGTGGGAGCTTTGCTCGCCTTGATTGGCAGGCAGCGTTGGCAGCAGGGAGGACAATGTGTAGACGTTAGCATCGTGGAATCGGTGTTTAACATGCTTGAAGGCGTGTTACCTGAGTACGACGGTGCCGGTGTGGTTCGCGAACCGTCCGGAACAACCGTGACAGGAATTGTGCCTACCAATACGTATCGTTGCCGGGATGATCGCTACATTGTCATTGGTGGGAATGGAGATTCCATTTTTAAGAGACTGATGACACTCGTTGGGCATCCGGAACTGGCTGAGGATGAACGTCTAGCCAATAATCAGGGGCGTGTCGCAAACGAGCCCATGATTGACGAGATTCTATCGAGCTGGTGCCGTTCGGAAGATTCTGAACATGCACTGCAGTTGTTAGATTCGGCCAATGTGCCCGCTGGGCCGGTTAACTCCATAGCCGATATCGCCAAGGATCCTCACTTCGAGCAAAGGGGTGCTTTTGATGAAGTCACCGTAGGTGGTGAGATACGTAAGGTGCCCGCGGTACATCCGCGATTGACCGATACGCCAGCCCGTAGCGACTGGGCAGGCCCGGAGCTCGGTGAACATACTCGGGAAGTCCTTCAGGAGTGGCTTGGCGCACCAGAGTCAGACCTGACGCGGTGGCAAGAAATGGGAGTTATATGAGTCGGAAAACATAGTGCTCGCTCAAACTCGTCAGATCGGAGTTAAGTTGTCTTAAAGAACGTCGATACGGTTCACATAGAACTAGATTTGGGAATCAGACGTTGAAAAGCTCGCCATTAGTTCGGTCAAGCATGGCCGCTGGGATCTACCTCATGCTCATGTGGGGTTACGTTGTATTGCCTTCCGGCCAGTGGTTCGCTGCGTTTTTAGCCATCATGATGGGAATCATGCTCGTTTTCTGGGTAAACGAAGCGGTTTTAGACGTGCAAACCGCATCTGATACGGCCAGTCCCGAATCACAAAGTGTCACGCCTTCCACCGCTCAAACGGTATTGAGCGAGCCTACGCTACAAGCCTCTTATGAGCGACTTGACTCGCTGAAATCTGAGTTAAAAGCGCAGTATGCGCAATTCGGTCGTGAGCAATCCGCACTGAATGGCAGAAGTTTAGGTTCATGGAAGAACAATCCGAACACAGGGATGGAATAAAGTGAGCGTTTCGATTGACGAAGATGCGTTAAACGCGATTGTGGCGTTGCAGCGTCCTGGCAAACCGGATCTGTTAACCCGTATCGTGACGCTATTCAAAACAGAGTCACCAAAGTCCATTGAGAGTATGCAGGTCGGATTGGATACGGTCGACATGGAGGCTGTGAGAGTGGCTGCCCATACGTTGAAATCCTCTAGCGCCTATGTGGGTGCGCTGGAATTGTCCGCTCAGTGCAAAGAGCTGGAAAAGGCGGCTCACGATCAAAATTTCCCGGGTTGTATTGCGCTTGGCGATAGTATTGAAGAATTATTTACGGACAGCTGCGCAGCATTGGATGCGCGTTTGAGTAAGGCTGCGTAAATGAGAGATTCGTTTCAATCCATGCAAGTACTTATTCCAAGTACCCAGCGTGCCCGACCCATCGTGTTGCACGTCGATGACGACGTTGCAAGCTTGATGATGGCCGAAGGTGCTCTGGAGGATTCCGGGTTTGATGTCGTACAGGCCTCGGATGGCCAGCAAGCGATCGATTGCTTCAACGAGCACGATCCTGATCTGATCATCATGGATGCCGTGATGCCTGTGATGGATGGTTTTCAGGCGATTAGCGAAATTAGACAGCTCGCTGGTGGCGAGCATGTACCCATACTCATGATTACGGGTTTGGATGATCTGGATTCGATTACCCGAGCTTACGATGAAGGTGCAACAGACTTCTTAACCAAGCCGATTAATTTTTTTATTTTGCCGCATCGTGTTCAGTACATGCTACGTTCAAAAATGACAGCGGATGAATTACGTTCCAGTCAGGCGAAACTCGATAACGCTCAGCGCCTTGCCAGACTCGGTAACTGGGAATGGTGTTTGTGTTCAGGTGAGTTGTCTTGGTCTCGTGAATTCGGGCGAATTCTTTGTCTTGCTGAGAATGAAACGGTCAAAACTTGGGAAGAATTCCTCACGCACGTCGATGAGTCTGAACGTTCCAATCTACAGTTGATTGCAGAACAGTCCGTTGAAGAAAAGAACGCGTTTAATGTTGAGTTCTCAGTCAGCGCTCGCTCTGATGGGGCGCATATGCGTATCCGACTGGAAGCCGAGCCACATCAGCAGGAAAACGGTGAGTGTTCCCATATGCTGGGAACTATTCAGGACATAACGGAACGGACCAACGCTCAGCAACAAATACATAACTTAGCTTACTATGACATCGTAACCGGCTTGCCCAATCGCGCTCAACTGACTGAGCAGCTTCGGTATACGCTTAAATTATCGAAGCGTAACGATTCTAAATTTGCACTGTTATTTTTGGACCTCGATCACTTTAAACAAGTGAACGATACATTGGGTCACGATGCCGGTGATGACTTGCTTAAACAGGTCTCTAAGCGACTCACCAGCGTTGTTAGAGAAACTGACATGATCAGTGCGCGCGATAGCGATGATGCAGAGTCCCAACATACGGTTGCACGGCTTGGTGGTGATGAGTTTGTTGTGTTGTTGGGCGTCATTAACCGGGCTGAGGATGCTGCACGGGTCGCCGAACGCATAGCACAATCGGTTAGCGAACCTTACCAGCTAGGAAGTAACACGGTCTCGGTGACTACCACGATCGGTATCAGTGTGTATCCGGCAGATGGTACAGATTCGGAATCGATGATGAAGTCGGCTGATATCGCGATGTACCATGCCAAAGAGTCTGGCAGAAACGGTTATCAATTCTATTCTCGAAGCATTCATGAACAAGCCCTAACGCGATTTTCGTTAGAGGCGGATTTACGTGAAGCGATTGAAAATAAAGATTTGACGCTGGTTTATCAGCCGAAAATTGATGTGAAAACGGGTCAATTATCGGGCTTGGAAGCGTTGGCGCGATGGTGTCATCCTGAAAAGGGCATCATGAACCCCACCGAATTTATTCCGCTGGCTGAAGAGACCGGACTTATTCTTCCTCTGGGAAGCTGGGTGCTGCAAGAGGCCTGCACGCAGATGCAAAAATGGGTAGCTGCCGGTTGGCCGGTTATGACGATTGCTGTTAACTGTTCATCCGTACAATTTACTAAGAGCGATATCATTGCAGATATCAACGAAGCCTTAGAAATAAGCGGCCTTGATCCATGTCATCTCGAAATCGAGCTGACTGAGAGCTTGTTGCTACAAGATGGTGAGAAGGGTATCGAAATTCTTAAGGATCTTAAAAGTCTGGGTATTAAAGTCTCCATTGATGATTTCGGAACCGGTTTTTCCTCATTGAGTTATCTAAAACGCTTGCCGGTTGATAAGCTCAAAATAGACAAATCATTTGTCGATGATCTTGATAAGGATTATGGCGATGCCGCCATTGTTACCGCCATTATTACCCTTAGTCATAATCTTAACTTGACTGTTGTCGCTGAAGGGGTTGAGACGCAAGAGCAATACGATATTTTGCGCAATTTCGATTGCGACGAAATACAGGGATATCTCATCAGCTACCCATTGAATGTATTGCAATTCGAAGACTGGATGAGTAGTTATCCTCAGCAGCTGATGAAGCAGGTCTCAGGACTGTAAGCGACTATTATTGCTTTGCCGCTGAAGTTCTCAGCTGTCCTGCCATGTCGGCGGGCGTTTCTCGAAAAACGCATCGATACCTTCCTTTGCATCAGCGTCCATCATATTGCACGCCATTGCGTCGCCGGCCATTGAATAGGCGTCGGATAGCGGTGCTTCCAACTGTTTGTAGAATAGGTTTTTGCCTGTTGTTACTGCGACTCTGGGTTTAGCAATGATTTTATTGCAAAGCGTGTCAACGGCATCATCCAACTCTTCTGCTGCAACGCACTGATTCAACAATCCCCATTCGACGGCTTGTGGAGCATCAATAAAATCACCAGTCATTAACATCTGAAAGGCCCGCTTTCTTGATAAGTTTCGAGAAAGGGCCACGGATGGCGTGCTACAGAAAAGACCGAGGTTAATTCCAGATACGCCAAATTGGCAATCGTCGGCGGCGATAGCCAAATCGCAATTAGCCACGAGTTGGCATCCAGCCGCTGTTGCCATGCCTTGCACTTTTGCAACCACAGGTTGCGGGATGTCGATAAGCGTTTGCATAAATCGGCTGCATTTTTTAAATAATGCTCTTTGCCATTGCTCGCCACCCTTATCCTCATCTGCGTGCGCTCTCATCTCGCGTAGGTCATGACCTGCACAGAATGCTTTGCCAGTCGCTGCGATGACCACGAGGCGCGTAGCGGGATCAATAGTCTCCAACTCGTGCTGAAGTGCATCGAGCATCTGTTCGCTCAACGGATTAAATTGTTTGGGGCGATTGAGCGTCAGCGTCAGAACGCCGCGCTCGTCGAGGTGTGAAAGCAGCCCTGGTAGCTCTTCATCCGCAGTCTGTGTTGGCTCACTCATGGGGCTCTCCAATGTGTAAGGGGTCTTTTTCGGAATCGATCAGCTTATGAACGGGACAGACAAGCCGACTGACATCCAGAGACAGTAGTGTCACTATATAGAACTGTAAAGCGCTATAGGGTAACTGAGGCTGTCACGAGAGTGGATATAGATACGAACAATTCGGAAGGGCTTCTCATGCAAGCTGACGTTTTTAACGAGCTGCTCGATGATCGCCTGCCTTTTGCCCGGATCATGGGCATCAGAGCAGACTATTTTCGGGAAGATCATGTTCGGGTGAGGGCGGTTTACAACGAAGATTTTCTGCGCCCCGGTGGAACAGTCTCCGG
>CAZCKD010000092.1:0-8090 GCA_964498925.1 uncultured Granulosicoccaceae bacterium | reverse complement strand
GGGGAAGTCTCTGCTGCCTGGCGAGTGAGGCAATTGCAGTACACCTGGTTAAGAAGTCTTATGCAAAGCCATAAAGATTTCTGGGATTTAACCTCAGATGCGCTAGCGGTTACGCTTCGGGAATTTTCTATCGACAATGCCGAATTGCATGAAGAGCTTATGCAAGCTTATTTACGGTTGTCTTCGTTTAGTGAGGTCACATCTGTTTTAAGTCAGCTGAAGCAAGCTGGAATGAAAACAGCCATCCTGACCAACGGCTCACCTCAAATGATTAGTGCCGCTGTTGAAAATGCACAGATAGATTCACTTATCGATGAGCAATTGTCTGTGGAGTCGGTGGGTATCTTCAAGCCTGATCCACGTGTCTACCAACTCGCTGTTGATGCTTTGAATATTCCGGCAGGCAATATTGCGTTTTTGTCGTCTAACGGTTGGGATGCATCCGGGGCCGCGCACTTTGGATTCAACGTAGCGTGGGTGAATCGTTATGCTCAGCCGTCCGAAGCGTTGCCCGGAGTGCCATCCGCCATGTTGTCGGATCTTTCAGAACTACCGTCGCTATTAGGTATTTGCTGACGTGTTAGGCAGTCAGTGATGATGTCAATTTTTTCATCGATGTCCATTCGGGACCATCGAGTGATTTCATCGATTGTTCTAAGACAACCGACGCATACTTGACTGGGTTCATCGATCTTGCAGACACCGACGCAAGGGGAATTCATATTTACGTGCATGTAGTGGTCTTACTCAGAGTTTCTTAAAGATAGCGCTTTGCCGGCACGGGATTGTGTCTCTCGACCAATTTCTGTGCTGATGTAATTGCTTGCTGCCAGTAGAGAAGGGATATCGACACCGTGTTCTATTCCCAAGCCATCAAGAAGATAGACAATATCTTCGGTGGCTACATTGCCAGTCGCGCCTTTGGCATACGGACAACCGCCTAAACCTGCCACCGAACTATCAATAACCGTTATTCCGTGTTGTAAAGCGATAAGAATATTCGATAGGGCCTGTCCGTAGGTGTCGTGACAGTGCACTGCGAGCTTGGAGGCATTGATACCCGCATTGAGATGTTCTTCGAGCAATGCTTGCATGCTGCCGGCGGTACCCGTGCCGATGGTGTCTCCAAGCGACACTTCATAACACCCTTGTTCGAGTAATCGTTCGCTTAAAGCTCTCACGATCATCGGGTCGACTTCTCCTTCGTAGGGGCAACCGAGAACGCAAGACAGGTAACCGCGCACGGGAATTTTATGCTGCTGCGCCAATTCGAGTACGGGCTCGTAACGCGTCAAGGTCTCTTCGATGCTGGCGTTCAGGTTTTTCTGAGAAAAGCTCTCAGTGACTGCAACGAATATTGCGACTTCATCCACCTGCGCTTCGATGGCGTCGAGAATGCCGCGTTTGTTAGGTGTTAGAGCGGTATAGCGTACACCGGCTTTTCGTTGAATAGTCTGAAAGACCGTGGCCGAATGGGCCATCTGGGGCACCCAGCGAGCTGACACGAAAGACCCGGTTTCGATAACGGACAAACCGCTGGCAGAGAGTAGGTCTACCAAATGACTGATTTGATGAGCATCGAGAGGTGTGCTTTCGTTTTGTAGGCCGTCCCGTGGTCCGACCTCGACCAGGCGCACTTTGCTAGGGTAGTCCATGTCAGTCGCCTCGAAAATTAAGTGGGGTGTTTTGCTTGAAAGTGCCGCACGATCCGTTTCGTCTGGCCGAGGGCGATGGTACCGAATTTGTACTCATTGGTGGAGCGATCGGGCCACACTGTTACACTTCTACGGTAGCAACCAAGTCTTGAGTCGGACATGAGTATTTATAATTTCGGATCGATCAATGTTGACCTGATTTATCGCGTGCCGCATCTGGTCAATCCGGGTGAGACTTTATCCAGCCAATCGATGACGACGCTGTTGGGTGGCAAAGGCGCTAACCAGTCGGTCGCAGCAGCCCGTGCCGGTGCAACCGTCAAACACGTGGGGCGTATTAATTCGGCAGACAACTGGGCCGTGGAGCAAATGCAGGCAGCAGGCGTTGATGTCGAACACGTCGAACTGATTGAAGAACCTAGCGGCCATGCCATTATCCAGGTGGATGACGAAGGAGAGAACGCCATCATCCTGCATGGTGGAGCCAATCAGTCGTTTTCCAGGGACATCCTCAGTGCGCATTTGGCTGGTGCAGACTCCGGTGATTATTTATTGTTGCAAAACGAATGTAATGGATTGGCGGAGGCGTTCGACATTGCACTGGAAAAAGGCATGGCCATCGCGTTTAACCCCGCGCCAATGAACGCTGAAGTTTTGTCCTTGCCTCTGGAAAAATGCCATATCTTGATTGTTAATGAAACCGAGGCAGAGCAGCTATCGGGTGTGTCCGATCCTGAGGCCGTGCTCAGTGAACTGTCAAAAAGATACCCGGATACGCGTATTGTTATGACTCTAGGCTCGAAAGGTGCGCTGCTGCATTATCAAGGTAAGACTCATACACAAAAGGCCAATACAGTGAATGCTGTAGATACAACCGGGGCGGGTGATACGTTTGTCGGTTACTTTCTGGCCTCTGCCATCGAGGGGCTTGATGAGCCGGACTGTCTGCAACGCGCTTGTGCGGCAGCAGAGTTGTCCGTGATGAAAGCCGGTGCAGCACCCAGTATTCCTACACGTGATGAACTCCTAGCGTATACCCAAAAAGCCTAAGGCAGCTCTTTAATATCCCATGCAAAAAGTAATTCTAGATACGGATCCCGGTGTTGATGACGCAATGGCCATTGCCTATGCGTTGACGCATCCTGATATCGACTTATTAGCCCTTACGGTTGTTTTTGGCAATATCAATATCGACTTTGCTACCCGTAATGCGCAGTACATACTCGATGTGCTGGGTGCAACCGATGTTGTGGTTGCCAAAGGTGCAGCCATTCCCAGTGTGCAGGCCGCACGACCACACTCAGACTTCGTGCACGGCGCTGATGGTATAGGCAACATCTATCCGGGCAGCACTCCGGATATTCCTGCTGCAAACGATACTCCTCTTAGAGGTGATGCCAGACATGCTCACGTCCATGAGTTGGATGCAGCTGATTTTATCATTCAATCGGCTCGGGAGAACCCCGGTGAAATTACGTTGGTCGCCGTTGGCCCGCTGACCAATATTGCTGAAGCTTTGCGACGAGAGCCCGCGCTTCCCGATCTGGTTGCAGGGTTGGTCATTATGGGAGGCACTGTGGTCGAACCGGGTAATGTATCGCCTGTGGCAGAGGCTAATTTTTTAAACGATCCACATGCTGCGGATGAGCTATTTGCCGTAGATTGGCCTGCGACTATTGTCGGATTAGATGTCACCCATGAAATTATGTTGGGCGATAGTCATCTGAAGCTACTCGGTGAAAAGGCAGGATTAACAGGTGATCTCATCTGGCGCAGCAGCCGATTTTACGTAGATTTTTATACCAAGGTCGGTGCAGCTAAGGAGGCAGCAGACAACGGGGCTGAACCCCAATGCGCGATGCATGACGCTGCGGCAATTGCCTACGTTGTGATGCCTGAATCGTTCACCGTGCTTTCGGGTGCAGCCAGAGTTGTACACGACGGCGTAGCTGTCGGACAGTTTGCGATTGATCGAAAGGGCTACACCTACGCTGTACCTGAATGGGAGGGCCGTCCTCACACCACGGCTTGTATGGAGGTTGATTCAGACAAGGTGAGGAACGATTTCCTGCAAACTATCATTGATAATCACAAGCGGTAATCAAGCAATGACCAACCCGCCGCAACGCTATCTTTTTGTCAAACATTCAGAAAACTGGAATGTGGACAGATGTACGCGTTGGATGGCGGACAACGGTTGCGATGTTGATTGGTGTTATCCCGCCAGCGATAACCCGTTTCCGAATCCGTCAGAGTACGCAGGCGTTGTTGTTTTCGGCGGTGCTAATAGTGCCAATGATTGTGACTGCCTGGACTGGGTCAAAAGAGAGCTGGTGTTTGTCGAAGACTGTCTAAAACAGGACACGCCGTTTTTCGGTATTTGCCTGGGAGCGCAGATTTTGGCTCGAGTACTGGGTGCTGAGGTCCGACCACACGATGATGAGCTCAAAGAGGTAGGTTTTTGCCGGGTCGACCCAGTACCGGGCTGCGAAGCATTCCTGAAAAAGCCTTTGACAGTGATGCAATGGCATACGGAAGGTTTTGACTTACCATCTGGGACGCGCTTAATTGCTACGGGCGATGACTTCCCTAATCAGGCGTATGAAGTCAGTGACACGGTGTTGGGCGTGCAATTTCACCCTGAAGTCAATCCGGAGGTGCTTGCGATCTGGCACGAGCGAAATCGCGAACGTAGACCGGGTCAGTTAAGCGACGACGACAGAGCGAGAATGATGTCTGATGCTCATAAGAACGATGCCACTGTCACTGAGTGGCTTGACGGGTTCCTGACTCAATGGACAACGCGTTGCGGGTCTGTTTAGTCCTGTGTTGCTCATTGCTTACTCAGCTATTTTGAAGGGAGTCTTTTGTTGGATAGCGACAGAGTTGTTTGTCTATAAAACGCCTGGCTTTATCTCAGAAAGGCTGAATGCAAGGGTTTGCCAGTCGGTGCAAGGGGCGTGTTGGCTTGGTGTATCAGTGTGCGATGGGTCGATTGAGGCCCTGCTGCGCCGGGCCAATACTCAGTCGCGGTATTTGGAGGGCCGCTAAGTGGACGATTCCAATAGCCTGCTACTGAATATTTTCATTTACTTGCTCGCAGGTTTGTTAGCGGTACCCAGTGCTAAACGTTTGGGCCTGGGGCCGGTTTTCGGTTATTTGTTTGCTGGAATACTGGTCGGACCATGGGGTTTAGCACTGATACGGGATGCTGAGCACATTCAATTGTTTTCTCGTTTCGCAACCGTCTTACTTTTATTTCTGGTGGCTATGCAGGCAACACCTGCGCGCGTGCAACGGTTATTGAACGACCTCATCTCTCTGGGTGTTCTGCAGTTTTTCTTAACAGCGATGATCATCACGCTGGTCGGCATGTTAATCGGGCACCCATGGAATCATGCTCTTGTTGCAGGGCTTGCATTATCAATATCCTCTGAGGCTGTCGCACGCCATGCGTTTAACGAAAGATACCCAACCGGTTCTCCGCTGACAGAAACTGGCCATCAATTGCTGCTGACGCAATCGATGGCTATGGTGCCTGTCATCGTGTTTTTACCGTTACTGGGTTTTGATGCCGTCATAACAGAAGGTAGTCCGTGGCCTAAAGTGATCATGGGCCTCATCGCCTTGTGCGCGTTTGGTGTGCTGGGGCATCTATTGTTGCGACGTGTTTTTCGTTACGTCGTCAGTGTTGGTTTGAATGAAGTTTTCGCAGCCTTCGCACTACTATTAATTATTGGCATGTTGCTGATTGTGCAAGCGTTGGATTTGCCGCTGGAATTAGGGGCCCTGTTAGGCGGTCTTCTGCTTGTTAGGTCAGAGTACGGTTCGGCCATTCGCATAGCCATCTATCCATTCAGTGGTTTGCTGATCGGTATGTTTTTCATATCGACCGGTATGCAAATCGACTTCGCAATATTTTTTAAAAAGCCGCTTGAAACGTTTGCTCTGGTGGCTTTGCTGGTATTTGTTAAAGCGTGGATAATACGGAATATTCTTCGATACTCTGCCGTGCCCCGGCAACAAAGAATCTGGCTTGCGACAGTACTTGCGCAAAGTGGCGAACTTGCATTTGTTGTTATCGCTTTGGCCATCAATTATCAGGCGATACCTGAAAAGCTGGCTGCGCAGCTGGTACTGGTTGTTGCCTTGTCTATGTTGACGACACCTGTGCTGCTATTTTTCGCGGCGCGTCGCGATAATTTACCTGCCAGACAGCAGACCGATACAGGGGTAGCTCAGGGCAAAACGGCCGACTCGCAAATCATTGTGGCGGGCTTCGGACGTGTTGGCAAAGTGGCTGCCAACATGTTGCAGGAAAATGGATATCGCGCAGTCATCATTGATCACAATCCTGATCGTTTCGCAGAGCTTCGTGCGAAAGGCTTTGTCGGTTTCTATGGAGATGCCTTGCGGCCGGACTTACTAGAGGCTGCAGGTGCTGCAAGGGCCGCCATTATTATCATTGCCATTGATAACCGAGATGGCGCGGTGGATCTTGCCAAACGCGTCAAACGCGAATATCCGCATTTAATTATTCTGGCCCGTGCTCCTAATGCCGCAGACCTGCATGGATTGGATGGCGTTGGCGTGGATCGCTCTTATGCGGAAACCTTTGAGACTGCCTTGTTGATGGGTGAGGATGCACTTGAGTTGGCGGGCATGAGCCCACTGGACGCTCAAGCTTATGCAGAGCAATATCGAGACTCGATTATCGAGAAGGAACGATCAAAGGACTCAAGCTGATTCTTGGCGAGTTTGGTCGCCGCATGACAACATTCCCAGACGTATTGAAGACTCGATCGTCGATAAGGGCCGAGCCAGCACTCCAATCATTTCCTGTTTCTTCTTGCCACGACTCAGATAACTTTTCCAGATCCGCTGATGCTTGGGGTAGACTTTAAACGAGTAGATGGCCAAGGCCTTGGTTTGGGAGGAGACTATTTCATGAAGGGTAACGATGTTGAATCAATCACCAAATTGCTGAAAGAGCACGAAGTGCCGCTGTCGGCTGTCAAGGCCAACAAACTCATGCTTGAAATCGGCCTTCTTGAAGAAGCAACGAGAGAGAGCACAACGCGCCCTGGGATAATAAAAAAGTACAAGGTGCTCAGCGAAAAAGGGCTCGATTACGGTGTCAACGAGGAAAATCCTCAAAGTCCGGATCAAACGTCCCCGTACTATTACAAAGATAGCTTTGCAGAGCTGGCAAAGCTTTTGGTACAGGCTAACGAGGCTGGCTGATAGGCCGCCAATATGCGCTATTCGACTGGTGTCACATAAGGCTCGGAGTCGAAAAAAGTTCGTGATACACTGCCAAAAGGCGTGCGCTTAAGCTCGTTAATTAGCGCGACTTCAGCCGAACTGTTACCAATTCAATGAGGACAAACACTATGACAATCACACGATTGGGTGTCGTCGCCGGGATGCTGCTCGCTGCATCATCGGTTACTGCAGCCGACATTTCGCCAGCGGTCGTTTTCGACATGGGCGGCAAATTCGACAAGTCTTTTAACCAAGGCGTTTATGACGGTGTCGAGCGATTCAAAGCAGAATCTGGCATTGAATACAGAGAGTTTGAAGTCACTAATGAGACACAGCGTGAGCAGGCGCTTCGTCGCATGGCTCAGCGTGGCGCTAATCCAATTCTGGGTGTCGGCTTTGCTCAAGCCGGTCCAATGGAAACCGTGGCCAAAGAATTCCCTGATACCAAATTCACCATCATTGATGGTGTGGTAAATCTGCCTAACGTTCAATCAGTCGTTTTCAAAGAGCACGAAGGTTCATTCCTCGTGGGTCTGTTGGCAGCAATGGCTTCAGAAAGCAACATGGTCGGCTTTGTCGGTGGAATGGATATTCCACTAATTCGTCGATTTGCTTGTGGTTACGAGCAGGGTGCTAAGCATGCCAATGCATCTGTCGGTGTTATTCAAAACATGACGGGCACGACGCCATCTGCCTGGAACGATCCGGGTCGTGGTAGTGAATTAGCTAAAGGTCAGTTTGATCGTGGTGTAGATGTTATCTACGCAGCGGCAGGCGGCACAGGCGTTGGTGTATATCAGGCTGCTAAAGACGGCGAAAAGCTGGCGGTGGGCGTTGACTCCAACCAGAACTATCTGCATCCGGGCACTATGCTGACTTCGATGCTCAAGCGTGTTGATGTTGCTGCATACAATGCATTTAACGAAGTCATGAACGATACTTGGGAGCCCGGCTTCAAAGTACTGGGTTTGGCTGAAGAAGGTGTTGGCTGGGCATTAGATGAGCACAATGAAAGCCTCATTAACGATGATATGAAAGCTGCAGTAGACGCTGCCGCCGCCGCTATCGTTGCGGGTGAAATCAGTGTTCATGACTACATGAGTGACAACTCCTGCACGTATTGATCATTGATTAGATTCGATGCAATCTGCCGTCGCGATTGGTAAGCTT
>CAZCKD010000091.1:0-13170 GCA_964498925.1 uncultured Granulosicoccaceae bacterium | reverse complement strand
CCAGCAAGGCCAGCAAGGCCAGCAAGGCCAGCAAGGCCAGCAAGGCCAGCAAGGCGGCGGGCAGGCACAGGGTTCGGGTAGGCCTCAGCAGGGCTTTCGTCGTGATGCGTCTGCCAGCGGACGCACGCTCTCTGAATCAGTGGCCGATGCAATAGACAACGTGGTGCCACAGTTGGATGCCGTCGGTGTTGATGAAGCGGATCTTGCCCAGTTGCGTGAGAGTGTTGATCGTTTGCGTACCGGGAACGGTGAGATCAATGCTGCCAGGGTTGAAGCGGAGTACAGCAGAATACTGAGGCAGGTAGAGCAGTTGGAACTACAACTAGGTAATAATGCAAGTGTGGATTTTGATCGTGAGGTTGTTGAAAATACACCATCTGAGACCACGGAATCTGCAGCTGAGTACTTCCGGCGACTTAGTGAACAACCGTTACGTTTGCAGCGGTGATCGGCTAGCGCATTAGCGCATCTCTTCCGGAGGGTTCGACTTAATCGTAGCTTTGCTTTAAACTATGGTTTTGAAACCTTAAAGGTCGTGCCTTTGTGAGCGTTTACCTGCTTTACCTCAATACAGCACAGAAGATCGATACCGTTGAACACGGAATGGTTCGCGGGTTGGCAATTGCAAATCCTGCCACCTGTGAAACCAGAGCGCTTGCTCGTGATTATCTGGCCATTGAGGCTGGTGATGAAGTCATTGCCTGCAATGCTGATGGTATACGTTGGCAAGCCACTATCGATGAAGTGGTGAACGCTACCGCTCAAGATGAAGAGGGCGAGGTGGGAGATCCCGTCAGAATCCTCAAAGGTTCGCTGCATGCTCGCGGTGGACGCTCTGTCGCGGCTGCGTGCAAAAGAATGAAGGATAACGGCATCGATCTGCCCGATATCATCAATTCTCGTGGCAGCGGTTTCAAGCAGGGTGCTTTAGCGAAATTGCTCACCGATGTGCAAGCGGAAGAGCTGGCCTCAGGCCTAAGCTAGCCCACTTTAGCTGGCGCCTGGCGCCATTGCTGCCGAAAGACGCTAAAATACGCATTATCTAACAGCTTAAAGCGTAAGCTGTTCCTGCGTGGACGTAATATCGGCACGTCGGTAGCATATACTTCGTTAACCTTTTTTTAGAGATGAGTACAGATGAGCTTTGATACGCTGAGTCCGGGTACCGATGTACCTGACGAAATCAACGTAATTATTGAAATTCCTGCTAACAGTGACCCTGTCAAATACGAAGTGGACAAGGATAGCGGAACGTTAATGGTGGACCGTTTTATGGCGGCCCCTATGTTCTATCCCTGCAATTACGGTTATGTGCCTCACACGCTGTCTGAGGACGGTGATCCTATCGATGTGCTCGTACACACGCCATTCCCTCTGGTCCATGGCAGCGTAATCGCATGCCGCCCGGTAGGCGTACTGAATATGAAAGATGAGGCTGGCCCGGATTCCAAGCTGGTTGCATTGCCAAAGAAGAAACTAACGTCTCTGTACGATCATATTGATGACGTGAATGATCTTCCCGAATTTCTCAAAGCCCAAATCAGTCATTTTTTCACCCGATACAAAGAGTTAGAAAAAGGTAAGTGGGTGGAAATTGATGGTTGGGCAGACGCTGCTGAAGCGAAAAAACAAATCGTAGAAAGCATCGAGCGAGCGAAGAAGTAACACGACCGATGATGTGGGGCTGGCGGTAACTGAGCCAGCCCTTCGATAGACCGAGCTCGCTGTCTAAGCCGCTCGTCGATGACTCATATTGCAGGTTTTATTCTGCATTTAGAGCCGTTCGCGTACCCAATCTACTTCTCGAGCAATGGCTTCGCTTACTGACTGTGTTCGATAGGCTTCAGGTAGAACATCCCATGTATAGGTTTCCACTTCAAGGTGGCGACAGAAGCCACTCATTTTTTGCAACTGTAAAACCTGTTGTAAGGTCGATTGAGTTGTTGAGAAATGTTCTGTGTGCTCAATAAATACAGGCACGTGAAAATGTACACGCCAGGTGGAATCAGGTTCACTGACGGGAGAATATAGCTGTCTGGCAACGCTACCAAAGTCATTTTGCATGGCCATATGCATGGATGCATCCAGATTGGATCGGGACTCTAAGCGTTGACGTACAGCGGCAACAGCGGTGTTGACGTCGTTATAGCGGGTTAGCTGATCGCCACGTTTCTCTACCACTTGATGTAGATACACTGGCTCATCGAAGCGTGATAGTTGTCTAATTGATGTTTCCGTCACGTTTGGAATTTCAAGAGCAGAGCTAAGCTGAATCTTAATAATTTCGATACCCGCAGATTGTAAGCGTGCAATGGCATGTGCCGGGTTTTCGAATTCGACGGCTGAGTGACATACGTCGTAGCACACACCCAGGTGTGTACGCATAGCCTGTTCGGCTTCGGACGTGTTCAAGCCGGTTAATGAGGCAAGCGATTTAATCGCGTCCTGGCTGAATATGTAATTCTTGAAAAATGAGATGCATTCGTTAACGGTTTCCAACATGCAGCACGGTTCGGGCTCAAGTGCCAGTGCAATGGTTACCCCGGTATCTTGTTCCAACTTGATGCAGTGTGCTACTGATTTAATCAGGTTCTTACTAATTAAGCTTTCTGAGCCAGGCATTAGCCAATCTTTATAAGTGCCGGGCAGTGTGCTGATAGAGCCGTAGTTATCCGGCGGGCCTAACTTGGCCAGTGTGTCCGCTAGCAAGCAGGTGTATTCAACGCGTGCATCCTCAGTCCAATCCGGTTTGTAGACATCTTCCTTGACTCTCTCTCCGTGGAAAACACCGTAAGGAAAACCATTGATGGTGAATACGTAGTGGTTGTTGTCTGAAAGCCAGCTTTGGAACTGTTCAAAAGTGTCCTCTTTTCGCAGTGAATCGACACTGTTACGTGACAGCCTTAGCCCGAGACCCAATGGGTCTTCGAAGTTCATTGCGTTACGCACCTTGGGCAGTTGCTTTTGCAACTCGGGTAAGACGTCGCTCCACGCATCGCCTGCATGAATGTTTGTACAGTAACTAAGGTGCGAAGAGACACCTGCGCAATCCAGCTTCATGGGATAAATCTATACAGCTATTGTGAGGCTCTCTGTAATGATAGTTTCATGCCAGATCATAAGACCTATCGATTACTGGCTGTAATCTGTGTTTTAGACGGCATAGTTAGTGCGTTTGTGCAGGTAACATGGCTTCAGTTAACGGGTTTTATGAGCCCTTTTGCGTTAGCAGGATCATTGCTTGCTGCCGATATATTAAGAAGAAATGCTTTCATCACTACTACCGCAAAATTACGGCTACGATAATGGATAATCACGATAAACCAGCTGCACCCAGACTCGGAATCATTATTTCCATGTTTCCGGAGATGCATGAGACGTTTATCCTGAGAGAGCTGGTCGCTCTTGAAAAGCGCGGTGTGGATTTCGATATCTATTCGCTGCAACATCCGCGTGATCCTATTACGTTAGATGATGCAATGAGACTGACGAAAGAGCGTACGTATTACTCATCATTGTTTAATCTAAAAACGCTAGGTGCTTTTTTTAAAACGCTGGTGCGTCATCCTATTCGCGTATGTGCGGCGATTGCAAAGGTGATTTACATCGGTCGTGACCGACCTATGCAGGCGCTAAAAAATCTGGCCATTCTTCCATTAACGTTGCATTTCGGTTATCACGGATGGAATAGGGGGATTAGACATTGGCACGGACACTGGTCGAATATACCTACCACAGCGTGCTGGTATTTACAAAAGATTCATGGGGATAGTTGGTCTGCGGCTATTCATGGCGAGGATATATTTTCACCTAATCAATTTCTAAGACACAAGTTAGACGACGCCAGTTTTACTGTCGTGTGCAGTGGATACTTTTGTAATCACTTAAAAACGCAAATTGGATTGGAGTCTCCCGATAGCGTTCATCTGAATTATCATGGATTGGATCCGCGCGTTATGAACCATGTGCCCTCAAGGCAGTTCCGTGCTCGTAGCGCTGACGAACCGTTGAGCATTATTAGCATTGGTCGTCTTGTACCCACTAAAGGTCACGACGTGCTTATTAAGGCGTGCGCCAAGTTAATCAAACAGGGTCACAAATTAAACGTAAAACTGATCGGTTCTGGACCGGACGAAGAAACGCTTAAGTCACTTGCTGAATCTGAAGGCTTAACATCTCATATTAACTTTATGGGGGCGGTAGCATTCGATGATGTACTGGATAATCTTATGCGGGCTGATTTGTTCTGTCTGGCACCGCGTTTGATTCCAGGTAGAGCACCGGATGGAATTCCCAACGTTATTGCAGAAGCTATGGCACTACGAATACCGGTTGTAACAACACGGGTAAGCGCCATCCCTGAACTGGTGAAGAACGGAGAGACGGGTCGATTAGTAGAAGTTGATGATGTTGATGCGTTTGCCGAAGCTATAGCTGAGCTTGCTGAGAATCCTGAAATTGCAAAATCCTTAAGTGATGCCGCGGCGTTGCAGGTGGCTGATTTATTCAACCAGAATAAAAATATTGATGAGCTATTAGCTTTGTTTGCTGAGCACGCACCGGTGGCTCTTCCTGATGCAACGGTCACGGTATCCAAAGCTGCCTAATGAATTCTCTTAAGCGAATGGATAGGAAAGCCCCGAACACCATTGCCTTCACTATTGAGGAACTCAGTGTTGGCGGAGCTGAAAAAATGCTGGTGGCTATGGCCAATGACCTAGCTGATTCAGGTTGGCTGGTGCATGTCGTTTGCCTGGCTAAAGGTGGTGAGTTAGCGAGTGAGCTTGACGAACGAGTTGTGCTTACTGTGCTTAATAAAAAGCCCGGCGCGGATGTGATGTTGTTATGGAAATTAAACCGGTGTCTGACTTGGATTAATCCAATGTGTGTTAACAGCCATCTTTGTGTGGCAAATACCTGGACGCGTGCCGCACTAGCTATTAGTGGAATCCCGGTGATAGCGACGGAACACTCTCGAGATACCTGGAAGCCAGGCTATTATCGAAAAATTGATAAATTACTTTCCTACGTGACTGCCGGATTGGTTGCAGTGTCAGGTGACACGGCTGATTTTTACGAAAATACCATCGGTGTAAAACGCTCCTTGATTCAAGTGATCAACAATGGTGTTGATACTCAACGCTACGCTGACGGGCGAGGAGAGGCGTTAAGGGAAGAGTGGGTATCTTCAGATCAGGCGTCGGCATCGACAACCGAGTCTACAGTGATCCTTGGAACCGTCGGACGCATGATTAGCGCTAAAAACCATCCACGGTTGGTCGATGCATTTAAGCGCCTTGTGCAAGATGCTGATTTGAAACATATCTCACTGAAATTGATATTCGTCGGTGACGGACCGGAGCGCGAAAAAATTGAGTCCTATGTGGAAACGCACGATTTAGGGGCGCACGTCCTTTTTACGGGTACCCGGCATGATATCCCTGATGTATTGGCCGCTTTTGATGTGTTCGTATTGTCTTCAGATCGGGAAGGGCATCCATTGACTGCGTTGGAAGCTCAAGCCGCCGGCACTAGCGTGGTGCTTACCGATGCCGGTGGTTCGCTTGATGCCATTGCACGTTCTGATAATCAGGTAGGTGGCGTTCTCGTTGAACGTTCCGATGAATCCCTTGCTGATGCGCTGCGCGAACTGGTGCTAGATGTAAATTTACGTGACGAAAGGGCACGCTTCGGGCAATCATTTGCGTTGGCAAACTTCGATAAACGGCACATGGTGCAACGCTACGTCGAACTGTTTCAAAGCGTTGCTAGATAAGGGATTAGCAGTGCGTCAGTAGGGCGCAAACGGTCGAATAATATTTGTTTCTCCTCCAATACTGTCATCGATTTGCTATTGACAGCGACCTTCAATTTTTGCACGCTAAAGGGGTGAATTCGTTCGCGCCCCTTTTGGGAATTGATCACCACTGGAGAAACTACTGTGAAAACTCGTTTAAGTATTCTGGGCGTGTTAGCGCTCGGCGTCGGCATGGCCACACCAGCCTTTGCTCAGGACGAAACAGGCGCTTGCCTCATCACCAAAACGGATATCAATCCGTTCTTCGTCAAAATGAAAGAAGGCGCGACAGCTAAAGCCGAAGAGCTAGGCATCAAACTGTCCACTTACGCCGGTAAGGTTGATGGTGACCATGAAACACAGGTTCAAGCTATCGAAACATGCATCGCGTCAGGCGCGAAAGGCATCTTGTTGACGGCTTCGGATACAAAAGCGATTGTTCCTGTTGTACAGCAGGCACGTGACGCTGGTTTGTTGGTTATCGCTCTCGACACACCACTCGAGCCAATCGATTCCGCTGATGCCACGTTTGCTACTGATAACTTCAAAGCGGGCGAGCTTATCGGTGCATGGGCAGCAGCACAGTTGGGCGACAAAGCGGCAGATGCAAAAATTGCCATGCTGGATCTGGCTGACAGCCAACCTTCAGTAGGCGTTCTGCGAGACCAAGGCTTCTTGCAAGGTTTTGGTATCGATTTGGTTGACCCTAGTAAATGGGGCGATGAGACAGATCCTCGCATCATCGGTAACGAGGTCACTGCGGGTAACGAAGAAGGCGGACGTACGGCCATGGAATCCCTAATGATTCAAGAGCCAGGCATCAACGTGGTTTACACCATCAATGAGCCGGCGGCCGCAGGTGCTTACGAAGCGCTGAAAGCGTTTGGTCGAGAAGACAAGGTACTTATCGTGTCGGTTGACGGTGGTTGCCCGGGCGTTGAAAACGTCAAAGATGGCGTCATTGGCGCAACATCGCAGCAATATCCGTTGCTTATGGCATCTCTGGGCGTAGAGGCGATCGCTGCATGGGCTGCTGATGGTTCAAAGCCTGAGCCTACAGAAGGTCTCGATTTCTTCGATACAGGCGTCTCCCTGGTAACTGATCAGCCTGCAGAGGGCATCGAGTCTATCGATACAGCGGAAGGAACAGATCGCTGCTGGGGCTAGTAGGTCGTTTCTCCTATTTCCTATGAGTCCTACCGACCTAGCGTGTCTCTAAGAATACGCGGGTAAGACCCAGGGGCAGCAGCCGTTGCCTCTGGGTTTCAACTCCTTTTCAGACAAATGGATTCTCCGCCCTTTATCGACCGAGAATAAAGTAGCTATGAGCGACTCCGTTGCAACCGACTCGGTTGCCCAATTCGAATCCCGAAGAGGGCCGCTTCAGCATCTCCAACATTTCCTGCACGGAGCGCCAGCAATGGTGCCCGTCATCATTTTGATCGTCAGTGTGGCAGCCTTCGGGTTTATCGCTGGGGAGCGATTCTTCACCGCCTTTAACCTGTCGCTGATCATTCAGCAAGTCACTATCATCGGTTTTCTGGCGTGTGCCCAAACGCTGATTATCCTGACCGCAGGCATCGACCTATCGGTTGCGGCCATCATGGTTCTGGCATCGGTTGTTGCGGGGAAATTTGCTGTTGTACTGGGAGTTCCGGCGGCACTCGCCCTGCCGGCAGGGTTTATCATCGGCACACTGTGTGGCTTGGTCAATGGGCTTCTTGTCACCATGGTGCGATTACCACCCTTTATCGTTACCCTAGGCACTTGGAACGTTTTTTTCGCCCTTAATATCTGGTATTCGGGTTCGCAGTCCATTCGCAGTCAGGACATCGATAAAATTGCACCTGCCCTGAAGTTTTTTGGAGAACGCGTATCCATTGGCGGAGCGGTTTTTACCTATGGTTCGTTCCTCATGGTGGCCATGTTTCTGGTCCTCTGGTTCATGTTGAACAATACTGCTTGGGGGCGGCATGTGTATGCCGTCGGGGACGATAAGGAGGCAGCGGAACTTGCGGGTATCCGCACCGATAGACTGCTTATCTCGGTATACGCGCTGGCCGGCTTCATTTGTGGCATAGCTGCATGGGTATCCATTGGACGTGTAGGATCTGTCAGCCCTCAAAGTTTCTATGATGCGAATCTAGACTCCATCACCGCTGTGGTCATTGGTGGTACCTCCCTGTTCGGGGGGCGGGGTTCTATCCTCGGCGCTTTATTTGGCGCACTCATTGTTGGCGTATTCAGTTCAGGACTTAAGATTGCCGGTGTGGACGTTCTATGGCAGCGCTTTGCCATTGGATGCTTGATTATCCTTGCCGTCGGAATTGATCAGTGGATACGGCGGGTCTCCTCATGAGTGACGTCGGAGATGTCGTATTTCAGGCGCGCGGACTGGTCAAGCGCTTTGGACGCGTAGTAGCGCTGGACAACGCCGACTTCGATTTGCGTGCAGGCGAAATCCTGGCTGTGATCGGGGATAACGGTGCGGGTAAGTCCACCATGATCAAAGCCATATCCGGTGCTGTTGTGCCTGATGCAGGTGAGGTGAAGCTCGATGGCAAAACCGTTCAGTTCCGCTCTCCAATGGAAGCCCGGGCGTCTGGTATCGAGACGGTCTATCAGAATCTTGCATTGTCTCCTGCCTTGTCCATTGCCGACAATATGTTTCTAGGGCGGGAAATACGCAAACAGTCAGGCTTAGGAAAATGGATGCGTATGCTGGACAGAAAAGAGATGGAGAAGCAAGCGCGCGATAAGCTCAGCGAACTAGGCCTTATGACGATCCAAAATATCTCACAAGCCGTTGAGACGCTATCCGGTGGTCAACGTCAGGGCGTTGCAGTGGCGAGAGCGGCGGCGTTTGGTTCGCGAGTCATCATCATGGATGAGCCGACAGCGGCTTTGGGGGTTAAGGAATCCCGCCGCGTGCTTGATCTCATACAGGACGTTCGCAGCCGTGGCATTCCCATTGTGCTCATCTCTCACAATATGCCTCATGTTTTTGAGGTGGCCGATCGCATTCACGTACACCGATTAGGAAAACGACTGTGTGTCATCAAGCCAAAAGACCACAGCATGTCAGATGCGGTAGCCTTTATGACAGGTGCAGCAGAGCCTCCGGCCGAATCCCTGGTAGCTTTGTGATAACGCTGTACTTAGAGTTAGCGCTGCACAAGAATGCTGTCATAGGCACGGATAACCATTGATGGATAGTCTGACGGAGATTGTCCGTCATATCCTTCAGCTGAGAGAAACCGCCGATCGCGCGCATCGATTGATGGTTGGTATCGCCGGAGCGCCGGGTTCCGGTAAGTCAACGTTGGCCGAAGCCCTGGTACCTTTGTTAAATTCCGAACTGGCGGCTCGATGCGAAAAATCAGTTGTCGTACCGATGGATGGTTTCCATCTCGATAATCGAGTTCTGCAGGCTCATGGTACTCAACAGGTCAAAGGATCCCCGCAAACCTTTGATGCGTTGGGATTTCTAGCGCTTTTACAAAGACTTCGTCTGTCGTCTCCCGACGTCTTGTATGCACCAGTGTTCGACAGGAATGCCGATCTATCCCGAAATGCAGCTCAGGAGGTTCATGCCGAGCACACCGTCGTGCTAGTGGAGGGAAACTACTTGTTGCTCGATCAGCCTATCTGGCGTGATATCCCATCGCTACTGGACTGCAGTATAGCGCTTGATGTGCCCATGGAAACACTCGAACAACGGCTGATCGAACGCTGGTTGCATCACGATCATAGTGAAGCGGAAGCGCTCGAACGGGCGCAGGCCAACGACTTGCCTAACGCGCGTCTGGTTCTTTCCGGGTCTGTCAAAGCAGACCTATACTTCAAGAGCGTGCGACAATAGTCGCTTCTAGAGGCTACCCCAAGGGTAGGAGTTCTTCGATGGATACACCGGAAGGTAGTCAGGCCCCAAATCAACAGGGTATGGGCGGAGAGTCGTCGAACGAGGGCGCTAAAAATCCCAGCGATGTTGGCGAGCAAGGCTCCAACTTGATTATTGGTTGGCGTGAGTGGGTGAGTTTGCCGGAACTCGGCATACCCGCCATCAAAGCGAAGGTTGACACAGGGGCGCGTACCTCTGCCATCCATGCGTTTGACATCGAGAGAATCAAAAAAAACGGCGGCGAAGACTGGTTGGCATTCAGTATTCAGCCCATTCAGCGAGACGACTCTATTGTCGTGCGTACAGAGGCTCCACTTGTGGATGTGCGTACCGTGACCGACTCCGGTGGACATAAGGCCGATAGATTCTTTATTGAGACCCTATTGAAGGTTGGACCACACGAGCGCCGTATCGAAATGACGCTAACCCGGCGTCATGACATGTTGTTCCGGATGTTGATTGGGCGAACAGCCATGGTGCCTGGTATTCAGATAGATCCGTCGAAATCATTTTCCTTGGGGCGTATGTCTGCAAAGAGCTTGTACGCAGATTTGAGCACGGGAGTGGACTCTTGAAAATAGCCATTTTGTCGCGCAACCAGCGTTTATATTCTACGCGGCGTTTGATAGAGGCTGCGGAACAAAGAGGACATGAAGTACAGGTTATTGATGTGCTTCGTTGTTACATGAACATCGTGTCCCGAAAACCCAGCGTGCATCTGGAAGGTCAGCCGTTGACGGGTATCGATGCGGTAATTCCCAGAATTGGCGCGTCTGTGACAGCCTACGGTACGTCTGTACTTCGTCAGTTTGAAATGATGGGTGTGTATACGTTAATAGAGTCTGTTGCGTTAGCTCGATCACGGGACAAGCTTCGCTCTCTTCAATTATTATCGCGAAAGGGAATTGGCCTGCCGGTGACCGGTTTTGCCAATAAGCCGGGTGATAGTAAAGACGTTATTAAAATGGTGGGTGGTGCTCCGGTCGTTATTAAACTGTTGGAAGGCACACAGGGTATCGGGGTTGTATTAGCCGAAACCAATAAAGCGGCAGAGTCAGTCATAGAGGCCTTTATGGGGTTGCAGGCCAACATACTGGTACAGGAATTTATAAAAGAAGCGAATGGTTCTGATATTCGTTGTCTGGTTGTCGGCGGCAAAGTAGTCGCAGCTATGAAACGCCAAGCGGTAGAAGGGGAGTTTCGCTCCAATCTGCATAGAGGCGGATCTGCCAGCCTTGTAAAAATCACACCCGATGAGCGTGCAACTGCTGTTAGTGCTGCGAAAATTTTAGGACTGACGGTTGCTGGTGTCGATCTATTGAGATCTGAACGAGGCCCGTTGGTGATGGAAGTCAATTCCTCTCCAGGGCTTGAAGGTATCGAGACGGCCAGTGGTAAAGATGTAGCTGGCATTATTATCGAGCAGCTGGAAAAGAATGCCAGACCCGGCAACACTCGCACCCGGGGTTCCAAGGGATAGACGTCTCATTGCAGTCGTAGAGCAACACTAAGTTATGGCAAGGCGTATAGAAAAAAATAAGCCGATTACCATCGGGGATGTCGCGATTGCACCCGGTGAACGTCGCTATGTCGATCTTCCGCTGCCACCCTTGTATACGCATACATCGGTTGAAATGCCGGTACATGTTATCAATGGCAAACAGGCCGGCCCGATATTATTTATCACTGCCGCCATACATGGCGATGAAATCAACGGTATCGAAATCATTCGCCGACTGTTGGCTACCAAAGCATTAAACAGGTTATCGGGTACGTTAATCGCTGTGCCTGTAGTCAACGTGTACGGATTTGTATCACAGTCGCGCTACCTTCCCGACAGGCGTGATTTGAATCGCTCCTTTCCCGGTTCTGAAAGAGGATCCATGGCGTCACGTTTAGCGGATACGCTAATGAGCGAGATTGTGCAAAAGTGCACACACGGTATCGACTTGCACACAGCCGCTGAAGGGCGTGCAAACCTTCCACAGATACGAGCGGATCTTGAGGAACATCCTGAGTTGCAGGAATTGGCTGAAGCGTTTGGCCCACCCATTTTGTTGGATTCGCAAACGCGCAGTGGCACTTTGCGAGATGCTGCGGGATCGCTTCCTCTGCTTTTATACGAGGCGGGCGAGGCACTGCGATTTGATGAGGTGGCTATTCGCGCAGGCCTGCAAGGTACCTTGCGAGTGATGCGACATTTGCACATGCTGCCTAGCAGCCGAGGTCCGGAGCGTACTAACAAACCCTGGCTTGCCAATAACAGTGTCTGGATGCGCGCACCTCAAAGCGGTATTCTGCGTTCTCGTATACGCTTGGGTGGTATTGTTGAAGAGGGAATGATCCTTGGCTATATTTCTGATCCGTTTGGAGAATCAGAACAGGCGGTCGTGAGTCACGTTGCCGGTGTTCTTGTCGGCATCACAAAACTTCCCTTGGTGCATGAGGGCGAAGCCCTGTTTCATGTAGCCACATCAGAATCGAACAAATCAGCTGCCCGAGCGGTTGATGAATTTCATCTTGAGTACGAACAACCGGTTATAAAAAGACTGAAATAATGCGAAAAAGAGATCTTGGAAAGCATGGAATGCAGGCCTCTGTTGTGGCCTTTGGTGCCTGGGCTATCGGCGGTTGGAAATGGGGTGGTAGTGATGCCGAAGCCTCAGTGGCAGCTGTCAGAGCGTCCTTAGATGCCGGTGTTGATTTTATTGATACGGCAGCGGTTTACGGATTTGGCTTGTCAGAAGAGATCGTTGGCAAAGCTATTGAAGGACGCGTTAGGGAGGACATTATTGTTGCCACCAAGTGTGGTTTACGTTGGGATATAGAAACGACGACCTTACATGCCGAGAGTGAAGGTAAACGTATTTTCAGAACACTGGACGCTGACTCCATTCGATGGGAAGTTAGAGAGAGCCTGAAGCGTTTGGGTACAGACTATATCGATTTATATCAAACCCATTGGCCTGATCCTGAAACGGATATTGCCGAGGTGGCTGGCACATTAGATGAGCTGCAAAACGAAGGATTGATTAGAGCTTGGGGCTTATGCAATGAGACAAGCGAACAGTTGGCAAAGGCTGCAGGCCTTGGGCGCTTAGCGACCGATCAAGAACGCTATAGCATGCTTGATAGAGAGCAAGACGCCGCTAATTTACCTGTGTGCCAAGAACATGATTTGGGATTTCTTTGTTATTCACCCATTGCGCAAGGTTTGTTGACTGGCAATATCGATGCTAAGCGGCAATTTGCAGAAACTGATTTGCGTCATGGCAACCCGCGATTTGCAGCACCGGTTCTGGATGCGATTCAAGCGGTACTAGCACCGGTAAAAGCGCTAGCGCGTGATCGGGATGTTAGTGTTGAGCAGCTGGTGCTGGCTTGGACGCTAGATCAGCCAGGTGTCAGTCACGTGTTAGTGGGTACACGCGATGTCGATCAGGCTACGTCAAATGCTTTGGCCGGATCCATT